>DATLTI010000258.1:0-7074 GCA_035533675.1 Acidimicrobiales bacterium
ACGGGGCGAAACGGGTCATCATCACCATGGAACATGCGACCAAAACCGGAGGGCACAAGATCGTCAATCGGTGCTCGCTCCCCCTCACGGGAATGAGAGTTGTGAATCTCATCATCACCGACCTCGCGGTGATCCGTGTAAGTCCTCAGGGCCTCGTGCTCGAAGAGACCGCTCCTAATACCAGCGTCGAGGAGGTTCAGCGACTCACAGAACCTGAGCTGATCATCTCAGAGAAGCTCCATGTCATCGAGTTTTAGCAACCGGACGGAGATGCCTGTTCTTTCAATCAGAGAGACCCTCTCACTCCGCTAGATGACAGCAAGTGCAGCTTCGATCGACGCATGGGCGAGCTCTTGGTGAATTTTGACGTTCTCATCGCGATCTGTCGAGACGATGACGACGCATATGCCCGGCTCCGAAGCGCTTCGTCTGAGCGAGTCTGAGAGCGTGGCCAGAGAGTCCGCCAGAAGCACCTGACAGCCGAGCGCGTTCGCGACCTCGGCGATCGAGCATCGCTGGGGAGTGCCAAAGCCACGTTCGAATGTTGTCTGCTCGACGACCGATGGGTAGTCAAGAAACGAGAAGATGCCTCCCCCTTGATTGTCTATGACGACAAGAGTCACCGATGGAACGTCCTCCTTGGTTCCCCAGACCAGCCCCGAGAGATCATGAAGAAATGCGAGATCGCCAACAAGTCCCACCGTGCGGCCAGATGATGCCTTTGCGACTCCGAGGACGCTTGATACGACACCGTCGATGCCATTTGCCCCGCGGTTTGCGAGCACTCGTGGAGCACTCGACTGTGGCGCGCTGAAGCTCTCGATATCTCGGATCGGCATCGACGATGAGCAGAACAACGTGTCGTGCTCATCGAGCACGCGAAACAATGCGCGCGCCACGCCTGGCTCGCTGAGTGATCTCCCGTCAAGCGTGCGTTCGATTGCTTGGTCAGCAGCATCGTCGCAACGCCTCCATTTTTCAAGCCAGTCAGATTCCACTTCAACCGTCGTTGCACCTGAGTTGAGTAGAACGCGAAACAGCCTCTCTGGACTGATTGCGAAAAACATCGCTCCAATGCGCTCTGGATCACCGAAACTTCCGAACCGGTCAACAAACACGTGAACCACACCCTCGTCCAACCAGTACTCGTTCCAGCCCATCAATGTTTTTGAGGCGTGTGGCATCCCAACGTGCACGACGAGTTCAGGTCGAAGGGCGTCGACGATCGCATTGGATCGCAGAAACTGATCGGCGTGGCTGATGAGAACGCGATGTTGCAACCGTCTGATCGCGCGCGCATCGCTAAGCACGGGCCACCCGCGACGTTGTGCGTATTCGAGAACGGGATCAGAATCGACAATCTCTTCTCCGCCGACAATCAAAACGGCGCGTTGCACTGAGTCAAAAAGATCAAGGACGCGCCCGGACAACGTTGCAGGACCTTCGTCATCGCGGATTACCTCGTGCCACGGCGCGCCCTCTGGACGACCACGCGGAACTGAGTGCATGGCACCGACAATCGGTTCGCGAAACGCGATATTGGCCTGCACCGGGCCTGCACCCTTTGCTCCACCTGTCGCCTCAGCGACGAGCCGCGAGGCAAAAGAGCGCCAATGCGCCCGCGTCTGCTCTGTCGGAACAGGGAGGTCCAGAAAATATCTCAGGGAACCTCCGAACAGATTGGTCTGGTCGACGGTCTGGGGAGCATGAACACCGTGAAGTTCAACGGGGCGATCGGCGGTCACGACAATCAGAGGCACCTGGGCAAGATCTGCCTCTATGACTGCAGCGTGAACCTCAGCAGCTGCGGTACCGCTTGTGGTGAGCATGACGACCGGAGTCGCTGTCGAAAGCGCGATTCCAAGCGCAAAGAAGGCTGCGGAACGTTCGTCAAGGCGCATTGACACATTGACCCGTTGATCTGTCAACAGGGCAAGGGCAATTCCACTCGATCGCGAGCCTGGCGAGATGACAGCGTGGCGCACGCCAGCGCGAACCCACTCGTCGACAAAGGTGGCTGAGAACTCCGCCTGAATTGAGGTTGGCGATAGCGTCATAGGTAATGCAATCTATCGACCAAAGTGGCAACGGCGGAGAAAGACTCGCCTCAATCGATTGGGGATTTCACGAGAATCCCCGGATCGTCCTCGTTCATGGTTTCACCCAGAGCGCAAAGTCCTGGTCGAGACTCGCGCCAGAACTTGCCGGCACGCACAACGTTGTTGCCGTTGACCTCCCCGGACACGGCAGATCCACGAATATCTCTCCTGCGGACCTCACAGAGACCGCGCGCCTTGTCGGAGAGGTCGGCGGCCATGCGATCTATGTCGGATATTCACTGGGTGGCCGAGTCGCCCTGACGCTTGCACTCGATCATCCCGAGCTCGTCAAAGCGCTGGTCCTCATCAGCGCATCACCGGGGATTGCCGACGCTGTCGAGCGAGCAGTGCGACGTGGCACAGACCGCGCACTTGCAGAATCTCTCGATCCGAGCGATGGATCCGAACCGGAACTTTCAATGGAGCAGTTCCTTGATGCATGGCTCTCTCGACCCCTCTTTCGTGATCTCGACGAGATCGCCCAGGATCGCGGCGCACGCATGCAGAACTCGCCGCGCTCGCTCGCTCGATCACTTCGCGCGACCAGTGCTGGAGATATGCAGCCGCTCCAGCATCGCCTCACAGAACTCAAGATGCCTGTCCTCTGTCTCGCAGGCGAGCGGGACATTCCCTATGTCAAACGGGCGCTGTTGATGGCTTCTGAAATTGGTGCGAATGCCTTGTCATGCATCGTCGGCAACGCGGGACATGCACTCTGTTTCGAACGACCGGAGGAATTTCTCCGCGTCGTCGATGAATTTTTGGAAAAGCACCAGAACTAAAGCGCGATGCCAAGGGCGAGCAAAGCTCCAAAGCTCATCATGAGTGCCCCCGTTGCGGCGAGAGCCGGAATGAGATCATGACCAACCGCTCTGTTTCGAATGATCTGCAAAGGGCGTCTTGCGACAATAGATGCAGCCAGCGCGATCGCCGCGAAAGGACGCGCAAAGGCGATCGGGATGACAAGAGCGAACGAAATAGCGATAAGCACAACATAGAGGTTTCTGGTATTTGCGTCCCCGATCTTCACGGCGAGGGTGCGTTTGGATGACTGTGTATCGGTTGGAATATCACGAAGGTTGTTGATCACAAGAAGTGCAACAGTGAGCAGGCCGACAGGAACTGCTGCGAGATAAGCAAGCCAGGGAATGTGACCAGCGCTGACGTAAGTTGAACCGACAACTGAGACCAGTCCAAAGAAAACAAAGACGAACACCTCGCCATACCCCGCGTATCCATAGGGATTCTTGCCACCGGTATAGAACCACCCGGCCGCAATCGATGCGGCGCCGACCAAGAGGATCCACCACGAAGTTCTTGCAGCAACGATGAGCCCGAGAACACCCGCGAGAAAGAACGAGGTAAGCGCTAAAGCGAGAACCGATCTTGCCGATGCGAGACCACCGGCAACGAGGCGAGTTGGGCCGACGCGCTTTGTGTCGGTGCCGCGGATTCCGTCTGAGTAATCATTGGCATAGTTGGTGCCAATCTGGATCAACAAAGAGACCATCAACGCGAGAAATGCCTCGAGCCAGTGAACCTTGACATAAGCGTGCGCAAGTGCGACGCCAACTGCGACGGGTACAACTGCAGCTGGAAGCGTACGCCAACGCGCCGCTGCGAACCACTCTTTTGAAGTTGCCAAGTCGAGCCCCTACGGACGCTTGGGAAACCGGCGGAAGTCCGGAGGACGCTTCTCAATAAATGCGTTGCGGCCCTCCTGGCCCTCCTCACTCATATAAAAGAGCATCGTCGCATCACCAGCCAGCTGTTGAATACCCGCAAGACCATCTTCAGCAGCATTGAATCCAGCTTTGAGCATGCGCAACGCAAGCGGCGAGAGTGCGAGCATCTCGCGGCACCACGCAACGGTCTCGGTCTCTAATTGATCGAGTGGCACAACGGTGTTCACGAGCCCCCAGTCAAGCGCCTGGGCTGCGTCGTACTGGCGACAGAGGAACCAGATCTCCTTGGCGCGCTTGACGCCAATTGTCTTTGCCAGAAGACCAGCACCGTAGCCGGCATCAAAACTTCCTACCCGAGGTCCGGTCTGTCCGAATCGAGCGTTGTCGGCGGCAATCGTGAGATCACATACGAGATGGAGCACGTGACCACCGCCAATTGCGTAACCAGCAACCATCGCAACAACCGGCTTTGGCAGTCTGCGGATCTGTATCTGCAGATCCAGCACATTCAACCTTCCGATGCCATGGCGCGCGACCTCATCACTGCCGATGTAGCCGTCATCTCCGCGGATGCGTTGATCGCCGCCAGAGCAAAACGCGAGCGGACCCTCTCCCGTCAAGATGATCACTCCGACCTCAGGGTCATCGCGCGCAACGTTAAATGCGTCCGCGAGTTCAAACAGGGTCTGAGGACGAAAGGCATTACGCACCTCTGGCCGACAGATCGTGATCTTGGCGATTCCTTCGGCATGCTCGTAGCGGATATCGGTGTAGTCACCGCTCTGGACGTAGCTGGGAAGATCAGATGTTGAGTTCGACATTTCGGCATGTAGGCTACCCCTCGTGCGTCGCCTCGTCGCCCTTGACCTCCCGGCTGGCTCGGACTTTGTCAGGTCCATGGCCGAGTGCTTTGACAAAAACGAGGCAATCTCCCCCCTTGACCAGCGACTTGAAGGGCGCGCCAGGGATCGGGTGCTCAGGGCCCTGCGACCGACAGACATCATTGACCGGTTCGGTGAACGTCGCCGTCTCGAAGGCGGCGAGATGGTCGAAGACGGAGATCTCGTCGTTGTCGCGACCTCGGGAACGACTGGCGAACCAAAAGGGGTCATCCTGAGTGAGGAGGCTGTGCGCGCGTCCGCGTTCGCGACGAGTGCGAGTCTTGGAGTCGATCCCGAATCCGACCACTGGCTTGGATCTCTTCCACTCAATCATGTTGGCGGACTCTCGATAGCACTTCGCGCACATTTGACTGGCACGCCCTTGACGCTGCTCGAGCGGTTCGATATCGAGAGAATCGATCGCGCACTCGACAATGGCGCGACACTCACCTCACTCGTTCCCACAACGCTCGCGCGACTTGGAAGGGCTCGTCAGGACCGCTTTCGAAAGATCCTCCTCGGCGGATCGGCAATTACTCATGAGCCGGGCAACAACACCGTTACCACCTATGGAATGACCGAGACCGGGAGCGGTGTTGTCTATGACGGATATCCGCTCGACGGAGTTGAAATAGAGATTCGCGAGGAAGGAGATATCGCGCTTCGTTGTCCGATGCTCTTGCGTTGCTATCGAGACGGTACCGACCCGCGCGATTCGCGCGGATTCTTTCTCACCGGAGACATCGGCGCGCTCGATGATTTCGGAAAACTTCGGGTCTATGGGCGTACCAGTGAACTCATCATCTCAGGAGGCGAACACATCTGGCCCGTCGCTGTTGAACAGCTCTTGATCGATAGGCCCGGGGTCGAAGAGATCGGCATCGTGGGTATCGAGGACAAAGAGTGGGGACAGCGCGTCGTCGCAGTCATTGTGCCTGAAGCAAGTCACGCGCCCAACATCGAAATGCTCAATGAGATCTGTCGCTCCGAGATCGGTCCCTGGGCGGTGATCAAGGAACTGCATTTTGTTGGCGCGCTACCAAAGACAGCGATCGGAAAAATTGATCGAGGCGCGCTCAGCGCTTTTATAAGGAATACCTCTTGATTGTCCGCCTTCCAGGCTCAATCTCAACCGACCGATTTGACCTCATAGCGCTGTCAACCAAGGATCTCGATATCGACACCTCTCCCAACGTTGACGAATTAGTTGATCGTTTTGGCTGGCATAACCCCGATGAGCTATTGGTCGGAGACAGGTCTTGGCTTGGTCGCTAACTTTCTCGTCAAAATCGAGAGGCTGGCCAGAATGCCGCCTGGCGCGCGTCATGATCGAAGGCGAAGGTGCACATCTCGTGGGACATAGCGGCTGTCATCGTGCTCCAAGTGGCGAGGGCATGATTGAGTTCGGCTACAAGGTCGTACCGAGCCCTCGACGCGAGCAGATCGCTTCAGAGACAGAGATAGCTCTTGTCAAGCCAGCTGTTGGATCCGGGTCGGTAGGGACAGATTGCGAGTCGAATGCACCCGACAACGTTGCCTCGCTCGCGACGGTCAAAAAATTCGAATTCACCTTGGTTGACGAGAGAATTGACGTATGTGAAGAATCGGGCTCTACTTTGAACAGAGCGCGCATGACCTTGTTGCCCGATTCGGTCATGTGAAGGACAATTGAGCCACAACTATGCCAAAAATCCGCAACGCCAAAGACCAGATCAACTCTCCGTATCTTCTCTCTCACGCCAATAATCCAGTCGACTGGTACACCTTTGATGATGACGCATTTGCAGAGGCGAAGCGTCTTGACCGACCAGTCTTTATCTCCATCGGTTATTCGGCCTGCCATTGGTGCCACGTCATGGCTCACGAATCATTCGAGGACCCAGCTACCGCTCTGGTGTTGAACGGGCAGTTCATTTCGATCAAGGTCGACCGAGAAGAGCGTCCCGACGTTGACTCGATCTACATGGAGGCCGTACACGCGCTTGGTGGTCAGGGAGGTTGGCCGCTCAGCGTCTTCACGACTCCAGAGGGACGCCCGTTCTTTGGCGGCACCTATTTCCCGAAGACCGCCCGCGGACAGATCCCTGCATTTGGCGGGCTGCTAGAGGCGATCAATGCGGCTTGGCACGAACGGCGCGATTCCATCGACGAACAGGCAGCAGAGCTGACAGACGCGATCGGCCGTCGTCTTGCGCCACCGGATCACCAGGAGACAGAACGCCCGCCTTGCGATCTTCTTGTCGCGCGCTCGGTCACGCGCTTTTCTGAAATGTTTGATCCTGACTTTGGCGGCGTCGGAGACGCCCCCAAGTTTCCCCAGGGACCGATGCTCGAGCTGCTCCTCGTTGCCGACCAACTCGGCGACGACCGCGCGTTTCCAATGGTCGAGAAGAGTCTTGCGGCCATGGC
>DATLTI010000259.1:0-12497 GCA_035533675.1 Acidimicrobiales bacterium
GACGTTTCGTTCGAGGGACTCAACGATGATGCCATGCGTCCACGAGTCGCCAAAGTCGTATTCGTAGGTGAAGCGGTCACCGGCCGCCACGATCTGGGTGAGTCGGTTTCGGCTCTCGTCGAGAACGTTGTCACCCCAATCCGGGTTGGGGACTCCATATCGTCGACCTCGGACCTCGAAGGAGTGGAGGTGGTAGTCCGTCCAACCCATGGCCGCCTGAAAGATGTGGTGGAGCCTCGCGAGCGTGCAGTCACCGGGAACGAGCAGTCGTCTCCATATCTCCGGCTCGAGGTAGTCCAGCGAGATCTTCAACTGGACCACGGACTTCGCTCCCGAATATTGAGGCTGGTTGCGCACGACATCACACTAGAAGTTGGGTCTGGCGAGCGCTTTTCACGCTGTTCCCGAGTGAGATCCACCACCGGAGTGACTGTTTCGGACATTCTGTAGTGGGCGGAGAGCGACCGAGAGGCCACTCTTCATGGGTGAAGGCAATGGTGTTGTCGAGCGCCTCGAGCGCGACAACGAGCGTTTGCAAAGTGAGAACAGCGAGTTGCGCACGACAGTCGAATCGCTGTCGGCGCGAGTGGCGGAACTCGAAAGACTCCTCGGTCGCAACTCGAAGAACTCCTCCATGCCGCCGTCAGCTGAGGGGTTCGCCAAGGCGCCGGTCGCACCCAACCGCGCGGCACGTCGGCGCCGTCCCGGCAAGCAGACCGGAGACCCGGGGCACCGTCTCGAGCCCGTGTCTCACCCTGATCACGTCGTCGTGCACACTCCGGATCGCTGCGGAATGTGTTCCCGGGACGTCTCGCGCAGCGAAGTCGTCAAAAGCGAGATCCGTCAGGTCTTCGACCTCCCCGGAGTGAGGCCAGTCATCACCGAGCACCGGGCCGAAACGAGACGGTGCGCGTGCGGGACTGTGACCACTGCCGCGTTCCCGCCTGAGGCCATCGGACCCACTTGCTACGGACCGGGCGTTCGGGCACTGCTCACCTACCTGGTCGTCGCCCAGCACCTGCCGATCGAGCGGGCCACGCAAGTCTTCGCCGAGTGCTGCGGCATCACGGTGTCGAGCGGCTTTGCCACGTCACTCATTGGCGAAGCCGCCCGGGAGCTCGATGGCTTCGTCGCGGCGACTCGTTCGGCACTGCGCCAGGGTGCGGTCCTGCACATGGACGAAACCGGTGCTCGGGTCGCGGGACGACTCGGGTGGGTGCACTCGGCGTCGACGAGTTCGCTCACCGCCTACCTGTTTCACCGCCGCCGGGGTCGCGTCGCCCTTGACGAATTCAATGTTCTGGCCGGTTTTCAAGGTATTGCCGTCCACGACGGCTGGACCCCCTACCGCAAATACGACAAGGTGACCCACCAACTGTGCAACGCGCACCACCTGCGTGAGCTGCGCGCGGTCGCTGAAGACGGACAACCGTGGGCCGACGAACTCGCCGCGTTGCTCGTTGACACTCACGACCGGGTCAAGCGGGCCAAGCTAACCGGACGCACGTCACTACCCACTCGCACTCTCAACTCGCTCACGCGTCACTACGACGGACTGGTGCTCGCCGGAGTGCGGGCCAATCCGCCACCGAAACGGACCGGTCAACCCGGACGACCATCGCGCACCAAGGCCGCGAACTTGGCTCATCGCCTCCACCACTACCGCGACGACGTGCTGAGATTCGCCACCGACTTCACGTCACCCTTTGACAACAATCAGGCCGAACGCGACCTGCGCATGGTGAAACTTCAACAGAAGATCTCGGGTTGCTACCGCACCGAGGTCGGCGCCACGAACTACCTCACTATTCGTTCCTACATCTCAACCGCTCGAAAGCAGGGCGTCAACACGCTCAACGCCCTACGTTGTTTGTTCGAAGGCCAACCCTGGATGCCGGGAGTCGCGCAGGCCTGAATAGTTGCCAATTGGGGTGAATTGGCGCCGAAGTTGCAACAGGGTCGAAGCGTGCGTGGCTAGACGTCGCACGGGCGGGAATTGATCGTCGCTACATGTAGGATCGTCGCACTCACTTTCGTTTTGGAAGATCAAAGCAGCCGTCGTGTGATGGGTCGTTCAAAGTTGTGGGCAGAGCATGAGCAACGATAAGGCTCGTAACGGATGGATTGGATCTGGCCGGATGGGCACAGCAATGGCTACGCGATTGATCGATCGGGTAAATGATGTGATCGTCGTCAATCGCACGCGGGCCAAGGCACAGGTGCTCGCCGAGTTGGGGGCCACGATTGCCGACAGATATTCTGATCTGGCCGATTGCGATTTCCTCTTCGTGATGGTATCTGCGGACGAGCGATGTTCTTGACGTGACGTCAGGCGCCGATGGAGTCTTGGCTAACCAGTTCTGACGTTTTCTGCACACGTCGGAAGTCCTAAGAGGACGCAACGCTCGAACCTTCGAAGTGCCTACGCAATGCAGCCCGTCGGTCATATCGAATCTGTGACGACACTTGAAGAGGGCGAACTGATGAACTTCCGATGAGTCACTGCCGCGTGTTAAGGATCAGTTCAACGAGAGAGGTTCACTCAACTGCCCTCTAAACCGCGAGAAACGCGGGTGTTCATATTCGACTGAGAGTCACGCAAGGAATTCAACGTACCGTCAACGGTCCAGTACCGCTTTCCGGCAATCAGGAGTTCCTCAGCGGGGAATTTCGTTATTACCTCGTAACCGTCAGAAGTTACAATGAGTTCTTCTTCAATCCTCGCCGCCCCCCAACCGTCTTTTGCCGGCCAATACGTTTCGAGCGCGAAGACCATACCTTCTTCCAGTACTTCGGGGTGGTCGAGGGAAACAAGCCTTGAGAAGATTGGCTTTTCCCAAATGGCAAGGCCAACTCCGTGGCCAAATTGCAGACCGAACGCGGCAAGTTCATCTGGAAACCCAAACTCCTTCGATTTGGGCCAAACGGACACGATATCTGCAGTGGTGGCGCCCGGCTTCACGAGATCGATGGCGTTATCTATCAGTTCACGACACTTCGTATATGCGTCACGCTGAGCGACACTCGCACTTCCGACTGCAAAGGTGCGGTAGTAACAAGTGCGATAGCCATTAAATGAGTGAAGGATGTCAAAGAAGGCTGGGTCACCGGGGCGAAGAATGCGGTCGGTGAAGACATGAGGGTGAGGGGAGCACCGTTCACCGGAGATCGCGTTCACTCCCTCGACGTGCTCGCTCCCAAGATCGTAGAGAATCTTCGAGACAAGTCCGACGCACTCATTTTCTTTCACTCCGGGGCTTAAGAATCCATAGAGCTCGTCGTAGGCAGCGTCCACCATTGATGCGGCGGTCGCCAGGAGTGAGATTTCATCCACCGTCTTGATTCTCCGCGCTTCCAAGAAGACTTGTTGTCCGTCAACAACGTCAATTCCGATGTCTTTCAGAGCAGTAAGAATCGGCATTTCGACGACGTCGACGCCAAGTGGTTCGTTGCCCAGGCCGTATTTATCCAGTTCGCGCTTAATGGACTTGGCCACTTCTTCGGCCCTTCCCGCGTCCGGCGAAAATGCGCCACGCAGGGTCGAGATACCGGCCCTCGAACCGTGCTCTGCCGGGACGCCTGGACCAGCGCCCGAACCATGGTCCAGCCAAGGGCAATAGAGTTCGTGGTGCTTGGCGGCAGAACCAAAGTCCCAGACAACGGGCTGGCCGCCTCTTGGCAGCAGAGCAAAGCGGATAAGTTTGTCTATTGCCCACGTTCCGATGTGAGTCGACGTCATATATCTGATGTTGTTGAAATCGAAAGTGAGAACTGACCCGAGGCTGCTTCGGTCCAGTTCGTTTCGCAGTCGAGCGAGTCGTTCTTCCCTCAATCTGTCGAAGTCGACCCGTCGTTCCCAGTCAACCGTATTGATCCCGAAAGTCTTAACTACCATCCCTATCTCCTTTCGTGAATCTTGCCCTTAGACGAAGCAAATAACATTGGATGTGCTGGAATCACTACCACCCAAGGTGTCGGTCAACGAATGCGTAACTAATGAGCATCGGGGCCTAGCGCTCGCTCTGGGTTTCGAAGTTCGTAGCCTGCCTCAGCTTTCGAAGCCGCGCCCGCCCAGCCCCAGATCATCTCAGCTTCTTCGGTGTCCGAGGTGTTTCGAAATCCGTGCCACTCGCCTTTCTTGTGAAAGGTAATATCGCCGGCTTTCACTGGAATCTCATTGTCGCCATCCAAGACGATTCCTTCGCCCCTTGTGATGTACGCGAACTCCTCGGCATTTTCATGCCGGTGCCATTGATGTTCTGATTGACCGGGGGCGAATCGCGCTCGACCAAAGACAAAGTTCTCGGATCCGCCATTCATGGCGTCAATTAAGAATTGGACTGTCATGCCCACCCAACCTTGATCTGGACCCAGATCTGGCACCGGTTGAACGTCATCGATATTCGTCTTATAGGTCTCGTTCACGGGCACCTTCCTAGTACATAGGGAACTTCACTGAATTGGTGCATACCATAGTTCACTTCAAACACACAAATCTATACAATCGGCGTCAGATTATGTTCAGAATTGAAGGAGCGGTATACTCGCCGAGAAAGCTGAAACGGGTTGTTGGCAAGTATTCTTGAGATTGTCCGAGAGCATCCTGTAGCGGGGAATTTTGGCGACCGATATGGTTTTGTAACCTAAGCAGACTGCAACATCCTCGGAACGAATGGAAAAAGGAGACTGATTATGACCGCTGATATCGGTCCGCTCCTTCGTAGCGCGCGACTCAAGCGATCTATGAGCCTGAGAAGTCTGGCGACAGCTGTTGGTGTTTCCGCGAGTCTCATTTCGCAGGTGGAGACGGGCAAAACTCGGCCTTCCGTGTCGACGTTGTATGCTCTCACTAATTATTTGGGCCTTTCTATGGATGATTTGCTCGGTATTGTCCCACCATTGCAGGGTCCCGATACTCAATTGCAATCGTCGGAAATTACGCAATTTGGGCAGATCGAGTCGGTAATACAACGCGCCGATGACAATCCTTGTCTTGAAATGGACAATGGAGTTCGTTGGGAACGACTTGCCGTCGCTGGAGATGCTCCGGCTGACCCACTTTTGGTGAGCTATTCGCCGGGGGCATCGAGCTCGATCGAGGGCAAGTTGATGCGCCACAACGGTTACGAATACGCGTACATCCTCGAAGGTGAGCTGACACTTCAACTTGAATTTGACACTTATGTGCTCTCCAAGGGCGACTCGCTGCAATTCGACTCAGTGAGGCCACATATGTACGCCAACTACAGTTCAGCAACAGCACGCGGCGTGTGGTTCGTCGTTGGGAGGCGGCGACAAAACAAGCTATTGCCTGACGTCATGGAACGTTCAAGTGTTCACGCCGAGCAGAAAAGTCGTGGACTCAAATCGGCAGTTGACGTTCTGCACGCAATGGACAGGCTCGGATAGTGAACTAGCGGTTGTTGGCGTCTCGTACGACGGTGGACGAGATTTTAAGTACCTCCCGCGATCAAAAACCAAGATATCTGGCTTGAGGTTTCGCTCAAGTCATCAATGAAGTCCCCAATAGTTGGTGATTGGGAAGATTGCATTAATCGGAATCAACTCTGACGGAATTAGCAGTCGACGAGAATTTTCGGCCTCAGAAGCCATCTTCCGAAGTCCGCGATCACTTGGCTTGACAACTTCCAACACTAATACTACAGTGCCATTCACAAGGAACACACACGAAAGTACATCGCAGTGTAAATGGGGAAGCGGCCGGTCAAAAAGGGCCGCAGAAGTAATTGGGTAGCACGACATAAGGGGGGCAATGTCCGACACGATTCCTAGTTCAGGTAGCTCAACGACTTCGATCAATCCGCCGTTAGGGGGTGGGAAGTTATCAACTATTGAGGCATCGGGTCTCAGCATGGCGGGACTTGCACCAACTATGGCCATGGCATTGGGGACATCATTTGCCGCCACTGAAGCAGGAGATGCAGTGCCTCTTTGCTACGTGTTTGCGATGATCGGGTCGTTTGCATTGGCCTACGTGATTGTTCGTTTCGCACGACGGAGGCCAGGGAGTGGCGTTGCGTTCTCTTACGTTGATTCAGCATTTGGCAAAACCGCGGGTTTTACGGCGGGACTTCTTTACGCTCTTGCGTGGCTCTTCGCGATTGCAGTTACCTTGGCCATCTGCGCGGTAGCCATAAGCGCAATTTTGGGTGAGTATCACCACAACGTGAGTTGGTTCCCGTTCTTTATTGCTGAAATTGTCATCGTGTTCCTGTTGAACTACCTGGGAGTGAAGCCCTCAGTTCGAACGCAGGTGCTCGCTGAGGTCGGTTCCATGATTGCGGTGACATTGATTTTTATTTTTGCTCTCGCTAGCTCAAAAATGCCGGGGTTGTCGCTGCAGCCGTTCAATCCTCATCTTGCTACCAAAGGTTGGGGTGGAATCGGGTACGGAATGATATATGGCTTTTCTGGATTCGCCGGCTTCGAAGGAGCCGCCGCACTTGGTTTCGAAACAAAGAATCCACGGCGTGGTATTCCTCGCGCCATCATCTTCTCCCTTCTCGGCGCGGCTGTTTTCTATATTTTCGTTACGTACGCACTGGCCATCGGCTTCGGACCTCACGGAGGCGCGACATGGGGTGCAGCCGGGTCGCCGTTAGCAACGATCCTGACGCACGCACTTGGACCGAATTGGGCTACAGCGGTGGAGGCAATGGTGGCGCTCAGTGGCTTTTCTGCGGGATTGGGTTTGGTAACCCTGTCAACACGCGTTCTTCACGGAATGTCTCTGAGTGGGTTAATGCCTGCGGTGTTCCGCAAGGAACACATCCGCTTTCGTACTCCGTACATCGGTGTCGCCGCTGTAGTCGCAGTCGCCTGCGCGTACGGCGTTTGGATTGGCCTTTGGCGTGGAGCGAATTTTCTCATTGGCTTCACCGCGGGTGCCACCACTTTGGGCCTGATCGCCGTCTACATCGCCACTTCGGTTGGCGCCGTCGTAGTCTTTGGTTTGCGGGGCGCCAGCAGTAGGCGATGGATTGCCATTGTCGTTCCCATCGTTTCGTTTGGACTGCTCGTCTACGCCTTCTACGCTTCTGTCATCCCGGTGCCGGCGTTCCCGTACAGTCTCGCGCCCTACATCGTTTTGGCGATCGCAATTATCGCGATCGTTGTGGGATTTCGTCTCCGAACTAGAACCGACATCGAAACGGAGCAATTGTTCCAGATGAGCATAGAAAGCCCCGATCAAGCGCGGTTCGATGATTCAATGCGCCGAATATCGGGTGAGACGAATGGGACCTGACACTAGGAATGACTCGTGAGTGATCGGGAGGGTAACGACTTCACTGGGAAAGTGGCGTTCATTACTGGGGTCGGTCGTGGTCAGGGCCGTTCGCACGCTCTCGCCTTCGCGCGTCGAGGTGCCGATGTTGGCGGCGTCGATATCTGCGCACCGATCGAAACCGTTCCTTACGCGATGGCAAACGAGGACGACCTTCAAGTAACTCGACAGAGTTTGCGGGACGTTGGCGCCCGCACCGTCTTAGAGGTAGCCGACGTGCGCGACAGAGAGGGTCTTCAGAGTGCGGTAACGAAGGTCCTCGATGAGCTGGGTCGAATTGACGTCGTTGTCGCGAACGCGGGGATCTTTAGCGTTGGGAACGCTTTCGAACTCTCGCCACAGGCGTGGCTAGATGTGTTGGACGTAAACCTCACCGGGGCGTGGAATACGGTTCAGGCGTGCCTACCGGCGTTAGTGGCGTCGGGCGAAGGGGCGAGTATCGTCCTGACCAGTTCCATTGGAGGTGTCCAAGGACTCCTCGGGTGCCCTCATTACGTCGCGAGCAAACATGGCGTGATAGGACTGATGCAATCGCTGGCAAACGAGTTAGGGGAGTTCGGGATCAGGGTTAACGCTGTGTGTCCTACGAATGTCAACACGCCGATGATTCAAAATGAAGCAAACTATCGAACCTTCCGTCCGGATCTCGAAAGTCCTACCGAAGAAGAGGTCGCCGAGGTGGCGAGAAAAATGCACCTATTGGATGTGCCATGGATCGAACCAGAAGAGGTATCGGCTGCCGTGACGTGGCTGGCGTCAAGTTCCGCAAAATCAGTCACTGGTGTCGCTCTTCCAATAGATGCTGGACTGCTTACAAAGGTGGCCAACTGATCGTGGCATTCAATGAATCTTCAGTGGGATGGCAGGATGGGATCGACTAACAATGACTCGTCCGAGAACCACGCTCTGGACGAGGTTGGCGCTAATGGGGAAACACGGCCTGGCGCGCAAAGACCAAACCGCAGTGAAGAATTGGGGAGACTCGCTCTCCTTAACGCTGCCGATCGATTGAGGGCCATCTCGATGGTCCGCGACGCTGAGGTGCTGACTCTCGGCCTCCCACTACTTGGCGGAAATCCGGTAGCTAACTCTTTTGACCGGCCTCGACCCTTTCACGTGATTTACCGGGATTGGTCGCACTACCTCAAGGGAACCGTGAGAGCCCTGCGCGGCGGAGTGACCTCCGTCGATGACGGAGTGTTTCTGAATTGCCACGGCGGGACGCACGTCGACGCGCTCGGACACATCATGCACGAAGGATTGATTTTTGGTGGTCAATCAGCCGAGCGTACGGTGGGCGGTCTGGATTTCGCTGACGTAGGGGCGATCGCTGCCGTCGGAGTCGTTTGTCGAGCCGTCCTTGCCGATCTGGTGACCTGGAAAGGCGCAGTTGTAGCTCCGGACAGCGAGCTCATGGTTCAAGAGGTCCGCCAATGTCTCGACGACCAAGGCGTGGAGATTGTTCGCGGCGACATGCTTCTAATTAGGACAGGAAGTCTTTCGCGGTGGATGAGAGATGGCCAAGAGGTATTTTTTCGGGATTATTCGGAGCCCGGATTTAGCGATGATCCGGAGTTGTTTGAGTGGATAGACGAAGTGGGAATACTGGGGCTCGGCACGGATACGTTCGCAAACGAATTACCCGTTTCACCGCGGACGGGAGAGGAGTATCCACTCCATCGCCATCTCTTGCGCGATCGAGGTATGCAATTCCACGAGGCCCTGTGGCTCGAAGAATTGGCTCGGGCCTGCGCTCGGGATGGACGCTACGCAGGTTTATATATCGCGGCACCGTTGAATCTCGTGGGGGCTTCGGGCTCACCAGTTAATCCGATATTTATGAGATAGAGGAGCAGACCGCGCGCCGTAAGGGGCTCATGTTTTGTTTTAAGCGGTTTCGTCGAATGGAAAGAAGATTGGAGGACAATCATGGAGAATCTCACTGGGCAACAAGTAGGTGCCCGACTTCGAGCTGAGACCCCGGCAATCACCTTGGGTGAGAGCAAGGGTTGGTGTTATTTTGATGGTCCTTCCGGCACTCAGATGATCGATCGAGCGATGCGTACGATGCGGGTTCACGTGCGAACTGGCATGTCAAATCGACACGGCTTCTCACCACCGGGGGATGACACCGAGGCGTTCATCGCTCGAGCGCGTATGGAAATTAAAGCGCTGTATGACGCCGACGATTACGAGGTGGTGTTCGGACAGAACATGACGAGTTTGGCTTTTACCTTTTCGCACGCCCTGGCTCGTGCCTACGGTCGCGACAATCGACCGGTCGTCGTCACCGAGCTTGAACACCGAGCTAACGTGGATCCCTGGTTACAAGCATTCGCCACGTACGGCACTGAACCTTCGTGGCTGAAGGTGGACGAGCACACCTTACAGTTGCGACGTGATGACATAGATCGACTTGGCGACGGCCCCGGCCCGGCACTCATTGCTGTAACGGCGGCCTCTAACGCCATTGGAATGAGACCGGATTTAGCCGAACTTTCAGCGATTGCACGAGCCCAGGGTTCACTATTGGTCGTTGACGCAGTGCATTGCACGCCCCATGGACCTCCCTCCCTTCGCGAACTCAGGCCCGACATTTTGCTTAGCTCGGCGTACAAGTTCTATGGCCCCCACGTGGGAGTCGCACTCGTTCGATCGGACTTGTGCGAGGAACTTGAGGCGTTCAAAGTCGAACCCGCGCCTTCTCATGGACCAGAAAAGTTCGAAACAGGTTCGCAGAACCATGAGGCAATTGCCGGCCTCGTCGGAGCGTTGGACGGGCTAGCGGCACTGGTTGGCGAGAAGGGAGGTGAAGGTGCCCGAACCGCGATTAATGCGCTAAGTGAGTATGAAGAGGAGTTGGCCAATGAGTTGGTGAGCAATCTCGAAAAACTCCCGAGCGTGCGCGTCTTTCGTGGTTCCGACGCGAACAGCTTGTACACGCCGACGATTGCGATGTCGGTCGACCGGATCGCCCCGGGAGACCTAGCAACGGCGCTTCGGGAACGAGGTGTCTTTGTAACTGCAGGCGACTTCTACGCGACGCCACTCGCCAGTCGACTCGGCGTGGGCGAAAAGGGTGGTTGGATGAGATTGGGTGTTGCCGGCTACACCACACCTTTCGAGTGCGAATATTTTCTGAACTCCTTACGCGAAATAGTTGAATAGATAACGGTTTTGAGGTGACCACGTCAAAGAGAGCAACAAAATGAAAGGGTGGAATAGAGATGAAAACTAGGGCAGACGCTTATAAGGGAGTTCATCACGTCGGCTTGACTGTGTCGAACTTTGATCGGTCGATGGAATTTTACGAACGACTTCTTGGACGAATTCGGGATTTCGACACGGAGAGCGAGGGCCCAGAATTGAGCAGGGCGGTGGGAGTGGAGAACGCATCCCTTCGTTTTGGCTTCATTAGCATGGGCCCGGTTCATCTTGAGATACTCGAGTATCGAAACCCACGTCGGGACCGCTATGAACTCGGCAACAGCGACGTGGGGGCTTCGCACGTGTGCTTCGAAGTCAATGACCTCCGAGGGCTCATGAGCGAGCTTTCTGGCGAAGGAATAGTGTTCTACTCCGATCCGATCGATATTCTTGACGGACCTTTGGCGGGCTTCAGCTTCGTGTATTTCGATGACCCCGACGGAATCACTTTGGAACTTTTCGAACATCAGAAGTCACATTGATGCGCTTTGGAGCGAAGGTAGAGAACTTCGGATCCGAAGTGACGATGGAGCGCGTTTTAGAGCGGGGCCGTATCGCCGAGGAGGCGGGTTTCGATTCAGTGTGGCTCAGCGATCATATTGCCATGCCGCTCACGAGTGATTCTCGCTACCCGTATGCGAACGACGGGAAGATCTCTTGGCAGTTGGACGAACCGTGGCTGGATCCGGTCACACTTCTCTCCGCCTTGGCCGCAGTGACGACGCGCTTGAGACTCGGGGTAGCCGTGATGCTCGTGAATCTACGAGAACCCATCAATTTGGCCAAACAATTGGCCTGCGTGGAGCAACTCGCCCCGGGACGCCTGACGCTTGGCGTCGGAGATGGGTGGCTCAAAGAAGAACTCGCACTATTTCAAGTGTCGTTTTCGGATCGACGAGTTCGCACGGATGAACACTTGCGACTCATGGAAGAGGTATGGTCGGGCTCCATTTCGACCACCGGCGCTCATTCGACGTCATCCACTTCCTACAGCGTCAAACCGGTCCCCGGCCAACCAATCGACGTGTTTATCGGTGGCCAGTCTCCGGCAGTTTTTGCGCGGATCGCGAAATCCGGGTACGGATGGTTACCTCTTCCCGGAGCAGATCACACCCTAGATGTCGTTCGCCGGGGAGTCGAAACCATTGAGCAAATGAAGCGGGCAACGTTGGCGACTTCGACTCCTGAGAAGGTGAGAGTCATTGTAAATGCAGGGAGCATCGAGAGCATTGCTCACATTCTGCCAGAACTCGAGGCGCTGGGCGTTGAAGAAGTCTTGGTAGAAGCATCGTTCGACGAGTTTGACGGACCCGAAAAAGTACTTGCCATCGCTCGGACAGCATTGGCGTGAGTTCTCGCACATCGAAACAGATCCGGAACGAGCGAAACCGTGTCTCTTCATATGACCGAACCTAGTGGAATAGCGGACTCGAATGAATCGTCGAATTACATTCGTGACCAGCTGCGTTAGCCGAGAGCATCCGAGCGGTTTGGAATCGAACGAGGTTCGCGAAGAACACTTTCTACAGATCGGTTACATTTGCGCGTCGGCCGCAACTGAAGTGCAATAGTGGCACTTTGCAGATCATGGTGGTGTGAGTGTTGGAAGTAGTGACCAGTGGACACCAATCAGCGATCGGTGACAACATCTCTCAAAAGACGATGTCGGGTCCCATTAGATTGTTGAAGTCAGCTCTCCGGCGTGAAACCCAATTCCGTCAGCAACGCAGTCAGCAGCCGATGCGGAATGCACCATGTAATGAAGGTTCTAGAAGGTGATTCGAAAGACCCTATGCATAACATGCAAAGGCACGGACAAGAATCTCGTCAGCAACGCAGTCAGCAACGCCGGAGAATATGTGAAGACAATGGGGAATCTCAGTGGAGAAAAAGTGCTACGGTGAGGCGAGATTTGGACGTCAGAAAGTGCGGGTGAACAGGAAATATGGGCATGACACGCAAGGGGTCACAGGTTCAAGTCCTG
>DATLTI010000260.1:0-16859 GCA_035533675.1 Acidimicrobiales bacterium
AGTCTATTTCGCCTACTACCTCATCCACTAAAGCGGGTGGATCATCGCCATTTCGCAGACGTTCTAGGTCAGCCTCCCAAGTTGTCTCGAACCGAACGTTACGGTAACTACCCGGCGGTGGCATACGCTGCGTCAAGTTCCTTCGCGCGAACTTCCTGACTTGGCGTTGGATTCTTCGGCGGGGTTAGAAATACAGTCCCATACCGAATTTCTTCGCGAAGTTCTGCGGCGTGCCAACCAACCGACACGCCATGAGAAATCTCACTTGCCTGCCACGCACCGCGCCCTCGAAGCATCGCTATCACGCGATCTACAAGCGATATCTCCTCTGCGGTAAAAATATCGAGGTTTGGCTTGTCCAAAACTACTAATCGACGCTGCGTATAACCCCCGCGATCTTTCACTTGCATAACAGCTCGTTGTTCAGCTATCAGATGTTCTTGCTCTGGCAGCAGACGCCGTGGAGCAGGACCGTATTCAAGTTTCTGGTAAACGGCTCCGGTAATCGGCTGCCCCCAAAAACGGTACGCAAGGAAATCCGAGAAGAACAACACCTTATTGAGAACAGTGGCTCCAAAGGCCGGGTCGTCTTCCATTTGAGAAGCCACGTATAGCATCAGCTCTCGGAATTTATCGTCCTTAAATTCGATTGTCACGGTTGCTCCTCCTCCCGGTGGGTTGCATCTGGTATCTACGTATGCTATCTGGCTCGACGGCCTCTTCCTCGCCACGAGGAAAGACGGCGATTCGGACGCTCATGCCATGACTGGCCGGTAAGTAAGCCGCCGACCGGCGACTTTGCCCATCAAACGATTCAACCGCTCTGTATCGGTGATCTTATGGGTGGAAGACCGGAAGTCGAACTCGGCCAGGTAGCGACCAAGATGTTCCTCGCTGACGTGGTGATGGGTCCCGTCGATGCTCCGCTTGAGCTGGGAGAAGTAGTTTTCCACCTTGTTCGTGCCACCGCCGTTGAGGACGTATTGACCAATGCTGTGGTTCACGGCGATGTGCCCCGCCATGTCCTCGCCGATGGCTTCGTACGCACCCGCGGAGTCTGAGTGGAGAACCGAACGCGCCATGTCAACCTGTTCGGTGATGACGGCCCGTAGAGTTTCCCTGCCGACGTTAGCAACCACCTTGGAGCGGACCTCGCCGGTCTCCGAGTTGATGAGCGAGACGATCGGGGTCTTGTCGGTCTTGCCCTGCTTCGATCCGACGCGCTTGTTCGCGTGGCGGTTCTTGGGTTCGCCGCCGATCCATGCCTCGTCGGCCACGACGACACCCGAGAACAGGTCAGCGCCGGGTCCGGTGGACATGGCCTCGCGGATTCGGTGGAGCATGAACCAAGCCGACTTCGGCGAGAGGTCGTAGCGGCGCTCCACCTCGCGGGCAGCGATCCCGTTCTTGTTGGAGCACAGCTCGAAGAACACGAACACCCAAGTGCGAACCGGAATGTGGGTGCCGTGCATGACCGTGTTTGTGAGCACGGAGAACTTCTTACGACAACCCCGACACTTCCAAAGACGTCGCTCGGTCTGATTACCGCTGTTCGTCTCGCGGGTCGAACCGTTGCGCGGAGTCAAGAAGTAGTGCTCGGCAATTGACCCACAATGAGGGCACACCGGCATTCCATGCCAGCGCCATTCTTCTAGCAACTCATAGGCGGCTGCCTCGGTTGGAATGCGCTTGGCTATGTTTGGCATTGAAAGTTCCATATAGCCATAATCGCAGGTTATTGTGGGTCCGTCAAGTTACACATTGCCCAAAGATCGGGCACGCGTCGTTGATGACGCTTGCTGCAATTCCCCTCCCGATGGCGCTCACGATGTCCGCTGGTTTCGGCGTGGCCATGGCGGCATCAGCAGACGCCACCGACGATCCATGTCGGCCGTGTGACATCAGTACCTCCCACCACCTCCGTCGTCACCTGGAGCTATTCGGCACAACCGATGACACGGACCACCTTTCGCGCGAGTGCCGAAGGTAGTTGCCAGATGATCTCCGTCCTGAACGAGGTGTTGACCCAGGGCGGAGGTGACTGGCGCAGCGTGTCCTCTTAAATAAGCACAACTCAATGAACTGATAGGTCAGCCAATGGCTGGAGACGATTTGCAATGACAGAGGTCTCGGAATCGACCGACGCGGGAACGACGGGCATGAATGCCGTCACCGAACGGATTCCTCGTGTCGCCATTTCGGCTTCGCACGAGGATTTTCTGATCACCAAACCGCTGCCGATCGTACGGGTGCATTCGTACGAGATCGAGCGGCGTGTTCTCGAGCGAAGACCGAGCAGGTCCGCGAGGGTACCAGCACGCAGAGTTCCAGCACCGCTCAGTCTTCGGCTCACTGTTTTGGCCCTCTTATGCATGCTTTTCGCGACCGCGAGCGGAGTCGTCGCGCAACGGGTACAGCCAAAGTGGTTCATGAGTCTTGAGAACTACGTTCATCCGGGTTTGCCAACAATATCAACGCAGCACTCGCAGCTCCTGGATCGCGCGGTACTGGTTTCATCGACTTCAGCCGCGATTACCTATGCGGTGCCCGCAACTTCGTATTCGATCGTGATCTCGGTTGATCATCCGTGTTGGTTCGAGGTGAAGTCACCTGCGGGCGACTCCACAACACTTGAGGCATTGACCATGTCCCCGACTGCGAGCCCGATGTCGATTCCCGTCCACGGGAGCTCCTCGATCTGGGTCGCGGCACAGGCACGGGCGATCACGGTTACCGAGGGGTCGAAGGTGCTTGGCACCATTAAGGCGCCCCGTGTAGGTGTCCTCTATTCATTTATCCCAAAGCCCTAGGCAACCCTTGCAAAATCAACCCAATGCGTCCGATGGTTCGAGAACAGCAAATTCGCGTTGGCCGATGTCGCGCCCCGGTTCCCAGGAACGCTCCGGCGAATTGCGTTCGACTTTTGTCTCTCTGGCCAGATGCGGTCGCACACGCGCCCTTGACATTGCGTCAACGACACAGGTGCTGGGGAGTCGGCTGACGCTCTTGGCAATAGGACTTGACGAGGAGCCTTTGCACCCCGGTAATCGAAGATCGCGACGAGTTTCCGGCCAAGAGTCGCGACATCGTCAAGACCAGTGTTGAGTCCAAGATCTGCATAGGGCCGATGGACATGACTCGCGCGACCTCTTGGAGATGGCGGTCAGTGCACCGACCCAGCGCTGAATCCGACGTTGTCGTCGACAGGAAGAACAAGGTCGGGTTCAATGCGCTGATGTTCGGCCGCGTCAAGGCGGATGGCCGTGCCATAACAGATGAACGCGCACACATGTCTCGAGTGCCCGAGCGGACCATCAATGATCGTGACATCGACTATCCCACTCGCGGAGAGTGCGATCGCCGCCGTCTGCATCTGGTCCATTGCCTTTTCGCGTGCGACCTGTAGGGCCTGAGTAATAACGGGCAGTTCAATGTTCTGTCCGACCTGGGAGAGCACCTGGCGCACGCCCTGGATTGGTGCGGCGACAAAGCCAGCACCCGAGACAAGATCGATGGGTGTCCAGCCCGCGAGATCGAGCAGGACAAAGTCGCGAACCGAGAGATCGGTCACGAAGGGGCGCCCAGGATGGGCATCTGTCCGTTTGATGGGCGCAACAGCCGTTCCCGTGAGCGACACCACGGCGGTTGGTCCGGAGATCTCCACCTCCACGTCAACGCCGACAACCCCGCTTGCACCTTTGCACTCTCTCCGCATACGTTCGATGGCGTTCTGGAAGGCACTCGCGAGAGCATGTGTTGCGCCCGGAAGTTCCACGGGTCCACCCTGGCCATAGGGGACGATGAAGGTGCCGTAGGGAATCGCCATGACCGATATCCCTGTGACGAGATCGACCGGCTCGTATCCCATGCCGTGGAGCAGGAGCGTCTCGTCGATCGACAGATCGGAGGTCGTCGAGTGTTGATCGCTTCCCGGAGTCGTCTTGAGTGCTGCAACCGCAGCTCGCATGTCGGCCCTCATCGCGTCACTCATCGGTCCACCAGCCTGACGACAGGTCGAGGCGTAGGCATCTTGGCAAACTCTTTGAAGACACGGACCCGATTTCCCCGCAGCACTGTCTCGACCTGTGGTCCCTCTTGTGATTCGATCGTGCGTACCGTAAGGGCCGCGCCGTGCAGGACGTCCCCGCCGAGTTGGTGGCGCACGCGATCGCGTACGATCGAGCGCGCGGCCACCTGGGCGCGCGTCAGCTGGTCGATCTCGCCCTGTTGTGCGACACCCCAGTTCCCGATATTGGTGCCAAATACCGATCCTGACCCGCGAAGTTGATATTCGGTAATGCACGACGAGATCACACCGACAGAAGATATGCCGAGCGCGATCTCGACCGGGGCGAATCCCGCCTCTACGAGCTTGTTGAGTTTTTGTCCGGAGAGGAAGGTCGTAAACGGCCTCACCGGACGTTCACAGTCGTCGACGCCGACTGCGGTACCGGAGAGGGAGATCTCGAATGTCGCGTTCTCGGTGTGGTGAATCGACCGATCGACGATGCCGATGACCCCGTGTGCGCCGATCCCGACCGCCTCGTCGAGAAGTCGTTTCGTCGCCGACGTAAGAGCATCCATCCATGCCCTCTCGACCCAGGTCTTTTGATAGTTGAGGCCGTACACGCGATGTTCATTCGAGACGAAGCCGTGCGGACAGTTGTACTGCTCGGAATACCCACTGAGCTGGTTTGTGCCAAAGCCACCACCCATGAGTGAGGTGCCGAGCCCGTAGAAGTTCCACGAGACGACCGAACATCCCTGGACAAAACCGAGCGGACGCAGGCCGAGTGACCCACAGGCGGCAAAATCGTTGGTTGACAGTCCCGACGACCAAGCAGGTGGTCGGGAATCCGATCCGGAGACCGCGTCAGTTGTCAAGGGAGATGATCGTCTGTGGGGCGGACATCGGTGCCGCGCCCTCTTCGGCTGTCACCGCTGTACCGAGCGCGAGGAATTCAATCGTGTGGCTTCCCCACATGTGGGACTTCTCGATCAACTTCACCTCGACGATGCCGGAGGCCCCAAGCCGGCTGGCCTCATCTTGCATGCGCGTCATCGCGAGTTCTCGCGCGTCATAAAGTGCCTGGGTGTAGTTGGGCAGCTCGGTGTTCTTTCCCATCTGCGACATCGTCTGCGCGATGCCTCGGTGGGCGATGTGGTACACGCAGGTGCCCATCACAAGGCCAAGAGGAAGATGTCCGACCTGTCGCAGCGTCCAAAAGGCCTGACCCGAAAGATCCGAGGTGAAGGGTTTCCCCTCCACGTTTCTATACGACCGTCCGTCCTCGGCCTTGATCGCGGTCCCCATCGCGATGAACTCCGCCGTGTCTTTACCGAACTCGTAGTAGTTCACGTCAAGTCTTACGCCAACAACTCCATCGGCGCCGAGCTCCATTGCCTCTTCTTCCATACGGGTCACAGCGAGCTCGCGAGCGGCGTACATCGCAGAGGTGAGTTTTACCAGCTCCTGACTCGAGTTCCACTTTCTCGTCTGGAGTCCGATGTGATAGATCGATGATCCCATCACGAAGCCGAGAGGATGGAATCCAGCGTCTTTGACCAATAGGAACTCATTGACCGAAAGATCCGAGGTGAACAGGCCGTGCTCAAGCTCTTCGAGGCGATGAGCGGCGTCCTTTGGAAGATCCGCAGGCAGGCCCTCGGGAACATTTGGCATTAATTTCCTCCGATGATGATGGTTTCAAGCGCTTGACGGGTGACCGTGCTGTGCTGTGCCTCTTGATTCAGAGCCTCGAGGAGTGCAGAGAGCCACTCTGCGACGCCCGTCTCCTCGCTGCGAATACGGATACCTCCAGAGATCCGCGCGAGCAAGAACCGCGGAGCTCCGTCTTGTAGCTCGGCGATGTACTGAGTGCCCGCGAGCTGAATCTCGATCCGGCGAATACGACCGTCTTTCCGAAGACGGCCCGCTCGCTCGACGCGAAGCCGATCTCCAAGTGCCACGGCGAGGCGTTCGACAAGAAGGCGAAACATCAGCTGGATATCTCCCCCATCGGCGCCAAGCGACGAGAGCGCCAAGTCCAGGTTGAAGGCGTCGCTCGCATCGGTCATCATGGTGCATGCTATATCGACCCAGCTAGGTCGAGTTGGCGTGATCATGTTCGTAGGCCCACGGTGTGGCCAGCTCTGATGTTGTGCCATAGCCGCACCGACGCGTGTTGCATATGACTCATCCGAGCAAAATGCCATCCCGGGTCAGATGCGATCTCGCGCGCTGTCGGGTATCTCTGGCATCGGCTCTGGGCTGTGTTGTCGCGGCGCCGATTGTTCAGTGCGCCTCGATCCCACAGATACGGGCGAGTGTCTCTGTGGGATTACCCGGTGCATGGTCCGCGCACCAAGCGATGTACTGGTCGGGTCGCACCAGCATGAGTGTGGCCATATAGCGTGACCGATTGTCCGCGAGGTCGTCGCGTATGACATTGAGCGGAATCCCTAGCGCGCCTGCCGCACTGACGATTGCCTCGACGTCACCGTCATCCGCGTCTAAGGCGACCAGCGCGAGGTCTCGTCCGAGCTCTTCGAAGACATCGCGATCAGAGCTCAGACGACAGGGCGCGAGGTGATGTCCTGGCTGGGCGCGGAAGGTGTGCTCTCCGTGGATTCCAATGTCTTCTGATGGTGCACCGACAACCACGCGCGAGCCCTCGTAGTGCGGCTCGTACCAGGGAGGTGCGAACTCTCCTCCGGTGCGCGAATTCCATGCCTTTTCAAATTCGGGCTCGTTGGCACCTGGGCTATAGCGGGCAAAGAACGCGTCGTCGTCATCGATCCACTGTCCGATGAGATCATCGCCGGTCTGTACAAAGATCGGCTGGCGCTCCTCGCTGTAGGACTCAAGCAACTCCTCGCCACCCCAGCCCTGAAGGTATGCCGCGAGCTTCCAGCCAAGATTGGCAACATCATCGAGACCGGTATTGAGTCCGAGTCCTCCATAGGGCGGATGGACATGGCTCGCGTCGCCGGCGATGAAGATTGGCCCGTTGCGATACCTGGTCGCGACCTCGATCTTGAGATCCCAGAACCCGATGTGTTCAAACGCACACGCGAAAGAGAAACCCGCCGCCTCTTCGAGCATTGCTTGTAGCGTTCCGGTGTCGGTCAATTCCATGTCATCTGGTACCGGACCGTGGAAGAACCAGGTCTCTCCAAGCTTGACTCTTCCAAAGAACTGCCAGATCCCGTGGTACTTCGGATTGAGAACGCGATAGGTCGTCCGTTCGGGGAAACGCTCAAGGCCAACATGGAGCTCTGTCGAGCGGAACACCGCGAGCACCATCTTCTGGGAGAGATCACGCGTCTTGCGTTCGATGCCAGCGCGTTCACGCACAAGCGATCTGGCACCGTCACAGCCAACGACAAAGCGTGCACGAAGTTCACCGGTCTCCAAAGAATCCTCGGTCGATTCGTAGCTGACCTTCACGCCACCATCTGTCTCCTCGAGGCCATTCACGGTCGTATCGTAGATAGTCGTGACGTTCGCAAGCATCGTTGCCCTTGCGCGCAACACCTCTTCGGTGCGGTACTGGGGGAGTCGCTCGTTCTTTTGGAAGAAGTACTGATCGACAACGCCGAGACCCTCTGGCAGATACCAGTATCGCGACATGAGGTTCTCATAGGCGGTGATGCCACCGATTGGATAGCCAGGCGGAAGAACGCGTGCCGCGCGTAGTTCGTCAAGACATCCCCAGAAGTAAAAGTGCTCAAGGCTTCGGTGCATCAACGACTGGCCCTTTGGGATCGTGCCGACGTGTTCGCGACGCTCAATCACCACACAGGCAATGCCACGCTGGCCAAGATCTATTGCGAGTGCCATGCCGACGGGACCGCCGCCGACGATAATCACCTCGGTGTCATATTCCACGGAGTCTCCGGTCATCGTCATCGCCTTGATCTGAGTTGTTCGAGCAGGTTTGCGATCGCCAAATCAGGTGTTGTGAAGATGGCTCCTCCACTTGCATCAATGAGTGCCGCTATCTGTAGGTTGACCATAGTTGCCCGGTTGTCACCACTTGATCGTGAGTCAAGTCGAAAGCCACTTGCCACTCGGCCGAGTCCGACGGCATAACCGACCTCTGATGCGGTTCCATCATCGACTGATGCGCCATCGAGACAGGCAAGTAGCCCATCGCAACTCTGGATCATTGCAATGTTTGCCCTGCCGACACGTCGGTTCGCCTGTGCGATCTCATGATCATCTGCGCCATTTGCACACAGCTCACCAAGGCTTCGACCCTCATCGGTGCTCCATGGGTCAAGTACCTGTGCACCAGCCCGAGTGATGAGCGCGATGAGTTTTTCATTGAAGGCGCGCGTATAGGGAAGGAATCCGAGGGGGCTAGCGAGATAGATCGAATATGGCAAAGAGATCACCGCGTCGCGAGGCCTAAGTGGATTTCTTAGCGGGTTTGTCTTTGACGCGACGCTCCGCGAAGGCGCGTTTACCCCCGGTCTCTGGAACCTTGAACGCGACGATCGTTGCGGCGATGCCGCCTGAGACACCGACAAAGAGGAACGAGGCTGCATAACTCACCGTCGCCAGCGAGGCAAAGATCACAGGCGACAGTGCGACGCCGCCCTGGCCGACGAATCTCCACAGGCCAAGGAACTTCCCCCGCGCCTCTGGTGGGGCGACGTCTGCACCAACGGTCTGGATGGATCCTCCAGTGATGCCCTGAAAGAACGCGGTGAAGAGGAAGATCGTGACATAGATAGCGACGGTCATATTGAATATCGCCGTCAGCGCAAGACCGGTCATGGTCAGCGCGACGCCTCCGAATCCAGGAACCATCGTCCGCTTGCGACCAAATCGGTCCATCGCCCAGCCGGCGATAAATCCAATCGGCAACATGATGAATGCAGCGGCCGAGGCGAGAAAGCCAATCTGGTCGGGCTTGAGGTGATAGCGAAAGGCCGCATAGAGATTCAACAGGCTCGCCTGGATTGGGCCCCGAGCACAGGCGGCGAAGAACGCGATCGCAAAGTAGTTCGCCCGCGTCGTCAAGAGGCGCCGATAGCTGTAGGCCTGAACCTGCGGTCGTTTTGCACCGGCAGTCGTCGGTTCAGCGCTCGTCGTGACCGTCGGCACGACCTCGCGTTTTGGAGTGTCCTGGATGTAGCGATAGGCAGGTACAAGCGCGAGCAACGCGAGCGCGCCGTAGGCGACAAAGGGAGATCGGATGCCCCACGAGGTCGCCATCACGCCACCGATAAGTGGACCAAGCGCCCGTCCGGTGTTGTCCATGCCGAACATCCAACTGACCTGTCGTCCGCGTTGTTCAGGCGCTGAGCCATGCGAGATTCCGGCGAGTCGGCCCATAAGCCAGAGCTGTGCGGCAAATCCGTCGGCGAATCTCAGTGCGAGGAGCTCGGGGTAGGTTTGAGCCCATACCACCGCAAAGGCCATCACCGCCGTGAGTATTGGACCCATCAACATGATCCGACGCCTGCCAAAACGGTCGATCAGCCAGCCCGCGGGAAGCGCGCCTGCGACGTTTCCAATCAGGAACGAGGTTGTGATTCCTGTCGCAACGGCAAAGCCGACATGGAAGGACTGCGCGATCGCAGGAATCGAGGGAACAGCGATCCCGGTACCCATCGCAAGAATCAGCGCGGGAAGATAGGTCGAGTTGAAGGCCGCCCAGGACCACGCCTTCATCCCGTCAGTCGACGACGATGCGGCTCCTTGGTCCACTCCGGCTTGGCTCGTCCCGCTCATGAATCGATGACCCGCCCCTGTCGCAAAAGATTCTCGAACTTCTTTGTCGGTGATTCGACCCGGATGTCACGCGATCAAAGTCTGAACCGAGGGAGAACGATAGTTCCCAGGTGATGGAACTGGCCATAAAAACAACGTATTGCCAGCATGTCAGGTTGCATCTATTGCGTGAGCGGTTGTCGATGATGGCAAAAGGGGTAATCTGGATGATCAGATTTTCCCCGATTGTTCCGAGCAGCCATGTCTCCATCGGTTTGAGCTAAAGGACGCCCGTGTTCGAACAGCGCTCGTTTATCGACATCAATGAGGTCGGTCAGCCAACAACAGAGCTTGCGGTGGAACAGCACTACGTCGCGATGCTCTATTCAGCACTTGATCACTATCGCGACAAGATCCGTGAGCAGCTGACCGATATCCGCGCCGCGTCGGCGACGGGAACCCATCAATGGAAGACCGAGCGCGAGGCGCTTGCCTACAACCTCGAACGTCGACTTGCGGGAATTTCGATCGGAGACGCGCCTCTGTGCTTTGGGCGCATTGATCTCGAGGACGAATCTGTCCTGCACATCGGTCGCGTCGCGATCAGCGGCGACGACCAGGAGGCGCTGCTTGTTGACTGGCGTGCCCCGATCGCTGCGTTGTTCTATCGCGCGACCTCTGGTGCTCCTGAGGGAGTGCGCATGCGCAGACACCTGCTCGCAAAGGGCCGTGACGTGATCGACATCGACGACGAGATCTTTGATCGCGAGTTGTTGGAACACAGTGACCCGGCCATGTTGCACGGTGACGCTGCGCTGCTTGCCGCCGTCGGGCGCGCACGTACCACTCAGATGGGCGACATCGTCGCGACGATCCAGCGCGAACAGGACGCGGTTATCCGCTCTGAGCTTTCGGGGATCCTCGTCGTGCAGGGAGGTCCAGGTACCGGCAAGACGGCGGTCGCTCTGCATCGAGCTGCCTATCTGCTCTATGCGCACCGCAACCGCCTGATCCAGAACGGCGTACTCGTCGTTGGACCAAACCGGGTGTTTTTGCACTACATCGAACAGGTGCTTCCCTCACTCGGCGAGACGGGCGCGATGCTCGCGACCCCACATGGGCTCTACCCAGGTGTGCGTGCGACCCGCCATGACGAACTCACCGCGGCTCGCATCAAGGGTGATCTCGTGATGGTCGAAATCATCAAAAAGGCGATAGCGGACCGCCAGCGCGTGCCGCGCGAGGACCAGGTGCTTGCATTCGAGCGCATGCGACTCCGCCTGCCAAGGGCCGTCGCACGAAGGGCGCGCGACATCGGACGTTCAAGAAAGCGTACGCACAACCAGTGTCGTATCGCGGTCGAAAGCGCGCTGACGGAGTACCTTTTGGCACAGGTCGTAAGGGCGATGACCGAACTCGGCGAGCAAGCCCCTCCTCAAGATGAGATCAGGACGATCCGGCGAGCGATCGCGCAATCTCATGACTTTCGTGTCGCGATGGAAAGGATCTGGCCCATCCTTACCCCTGAACAACTACTCAATGACCTGTTCGGCATACCCGCTCTGCTGGTCTCTGCGGCCCACGAGCTCAACGACGACGAACGCGAGGCGCTCGCGCGGACACGCACCGAGAACGCCGTCGGCATCGACTGGACGATCGAGGATGTCGCGATCCTTGACGAGGCAGCCGAACTGCTCGGTCCCGCTGACGACGCGAAACGGCGCCGTGATGAGCGTCGCAAGATGATGGACCGAAAGGAAGAGGCCGCTTACGCGCAACAGGTGCTCGGTACCTTTCATGTGGATCTCGACATCGATGCAGATCTGCTCGCGGACCGATTTGCGGGCAAGGGACCAGAAGATCTCGCCGCACTAGCAGCGACCGATCGCACCTGGAAGTTTGGTCATGTGATTGTCGATGAGGCCCAGGAGCTCTCTCCGATGACATGGCGGATGATCTTTCGCCGCAATCCGACGCGCTCGATGACGATTGTTGGTGATCTCGCCCAGGCGAGTTCCCCATGGGCACCCCCGAGCTGGGGATCGGTGCTCGATCCATACGGTGAGGATGGCTGGCGCCAGGTTGAACTGACGGTGAACTACCGCACGCCGCGCGAGATCATGGAGCTCGCAGCCCCTGTGCTCCACGCCGGGTCACCAGGCATGGTTGCTCCGGGGGCAATCCGTGACGCAGGATATCTCCCGGTCGCCTATGAGAGCACCTCGGACCAACTTGGAGTCAGCACCTTCCGCGCCGTGGCGCATGAACTTCAAAATCTCGATGAGGGGCGGCTCTGTGTGCTCGCACCTGGCGCACTGATCGACGAGATCCGCGCAACGCTCGCCGGACTCCTGCCGATATGGTTTGCCAGCGGGACGCGCACCGACGATGCGCGCGTCGTGTTACTCGATGTGCGTGACGCAAAGGGGCTCGAATTCGATGTCGTGGTGCTGGTCGAACCCGAGATGATGATCGAGTCCTCCCCGCGTGGACTGAGTGATCTCTATGTCGCACTAACCCGTGCCACCCAGCGACTCGTCATGGTCCACGCAAAGGGCCTTCCCGAGATCTTCTTGCCAAAGAGCTACGAACGCAGAGATCTTCCCCTTCACTGATGGGCCCGGTCCATTCGGGATCTGAGATCACGATGGTCGAGAGCCGGTGATTGCCCCCTACGCTTGGGTGGACATCGCCGGTGATGTCATTGGTGAAACGGTGTTGATGGGAACTCACACGAAATGTTGAATGGCATCTTTAGAGAGACAGAGGCGATGCGCGACTCAACGGGAGAGCGATGAAGACATTCTCCTCACCAGAGGCGGTCCGTACTGCGCTTCGCGAGGTGGACTATCTCGCGGAAGAGGCACTCGCGACGGTGGTCTACCTCTCACTCGTGATGGCACGTCCACTCTTTCTCGAGGGTGAACCTGGATCTGGGAAAACCGAACTCGCCAAGGCGATTGCGCAGATAACTGGCGGTGAGTTCCTTCGACTCCAGTGTTACGAGGGTATCGATTCGTCTGAGGCACTCTATGAGTGGGACTATTCGCGCCAGCTCGTACATCTGCGCTTCGCGCAGGCGCGTGCAGAGAACGGTGATCTTGATGAGCACGAACTGTTCTCCGAGCGTTTTCTTCTCCGTCGACCGCTGCTTCGCGCGCTTGGGGCAAAGACTGGAGAGGCTCGACCGGTGTTGTTGATCGATGAGGTCGACAGAGCCGATGATGAGTTCGAGGCATTTCTCCTTGAGGCGCTCTCTGACTATGCCGTCACGATTCCTGAGATCGGAACGATTCGCGCCGAGCATCCCCCAATCGTCATCTTGACCTCGAATCGGACGAGAGACGTTCATGATGCACTCAAGCGCCGCTCGCTCTATCACTGGCTCGACCAACCCTCACTTGAGACCGAGATCGCAATCGTGCGCACCCGCGTGCCAATGGTGAGCGAGACATTCGCGCGCGAAGTTGCACAGGCGGTTCGACTGTTTCGCGAGATTGGTCTCTATAAACCTCCCGGAGTAGCCGAGACAATTGACTGGACCGTCGCTCTTCAAGAGCTTGGCGCGAGCCGCCTTGAGACTGCAACGGTCGATGCAACGCTTGGACTCGTTCTGAAATATCGCGAGGACATTGCCCGTGTGCGAGAGATTGGAATCGAAGATCTCGTAGCTCAGGCGATATCGTGATTTGAGTAGTCGTGATCTCTTTCGATAGCGATCAGGTCGATATTGCCGAACTTGCGGTTTTGCTGCGGAGAAGCTGCGCACGACATGGTCTTCAACTCTCGACAGCAACTGCGATCGACCTGCATGACGCGTACCGGCATCTTCCCAATGTCGGACCAAGGGTGCTCTATTACGCGTCACGCGCGTTGTGTGTCCATCGCCCAGAGGAACAGGCACCTTTTGATCTGGCGTTCTCTGACCTGTTTGACCAGGTGGTTGACCACGACGGGGTAATGCCCGACGAGGTAATACCCGACGAGGCCATCGTGCAATCACGGGGCGGTGAACCGAGCGAGCCTGAGGCGGCTCGCGAAGAGGAGGCAACTTCAGTCATTGCTGCCTATAGCCGGCACGAGCATCTCCAGGATCGCGACATCGCGAGCTGTTCTGCTGAAGAGCTTGAGATGATCAACTCTGTGCTCACCAATGTTGCAAGACGACAATCACGCGCGTTCAGGCGTCGGATGCGCGCGGGAGCGAAGGCCTCGCACGTGCTTGACTTTCGTGCTTCGATCGATCATGCGCGATCTACCCAGGGCGAGTTGATCGAGCTTGCCTATCGAACCAAGCGTACTTCGCTGCGTCGGGTTGTCTTTCTTGTCGATATCTCTGGTTCGATGGAGACCTATGTGCCAGCCTTCCTGAGACTGATCTATGGCATCTCCCGCACGAACCTGCGCGTTGAGATCTTCAGTCTCGGTACTCGGCTCACGCGTCTTTCGCGCGCATTCGCTACTGCATCGGTCGATGAGGCACTCGGCGAGATACAGAGTTCGGTTCGCGACTGGTCTGGTGGAACTCGCCTTGGCGAATCGCTCGGCAATTTCAACGACGTCTTCGGAGTGCGTGGCCTTGCTCGGGGAGCGACGGTTGTCATCGTCTCTGACGGTCTCGACCGAGGAGATCCACAGATGCTTGGTCGCCAGATGCAGCGTCTGCGTTTTGTCGCGCGCCAGGTGATCTGGGTCAATCCGCTCAAAGCAGGGGACCGCTACGAACCACTCGCCCGGGGCATGAGCGCAGCGTTGCCCCATGTCGACCATTTCATCTCCGGGCACTCGCTCTCCTCGCTCACTGACCTCGTCGGTCTGATCTATCGCGCCACCTCCTTAGCCCTGGCGACAAGCCTTCCTTGATCGACCGGCAGTTTCCATTGTTGGGAATAGGGCCCGATGAGCTGGCGACTGTCGCTCGAGCGAGGAGTTGTTCTAATCTCGTGACCGAGTAGCGCCTCGTGCGCTCCAAATGAACGGGGGACAGAGTTCATGCGCGACGGTTTTTCGGTCTATGACACCGACACCCATATCTCACCCTCTGCCGAAGAACTCGCGGACTACCTCTCTCCACGACTTCACGAACTGGTTCCCAACCTCGAAGAGCACCTCTATGAGGTGCGTATCGGATATGCCGGCGAGATCAACGAGCCCCCGTTTCGTCACCGCTACCGGTTTGCAAACGCCGTGGCGGGATGGGGATCGAGCGAGCCGCGCGTTCTCGGAGAGGCTGAGCCACGCAAGCAGGAACGCCACTTTCAGAGGTTCATGGGGACGCGCCTCCCGGGCGAGGGCGGACATGAGCTCGTCAAGGTGCGGCTCAAGGACATGGACGAGGAGGGCGTCGACGTCCACATGCTCGTGCCCGATCCCGCCAACGGAGCCGAGAACCCCGAAATCGAGTACGAGATGCTCGCCGCCCAGCACCGGTGGATCGATGATGTCACCAAGGCGGCACCGCACCGGCTCAAGTCCTTGATCGTGGTGAGCTCGCGCTCAATCGACTGGTCGGTCAAGGAGATCCATCGGTACGGGTCGTCTCACTGGGCGGTCGGCGTCCAGGTGTATATGCCGCTCGACTATCCGATCGACCACCCTGACCTTGCTCCAATCTTCCTCGCGGCACAAGAGGAGGGTCTTGCGATCGTGCACCACTCGTTTGCAACGGGTTATCCGGGATATCGCGACATGTGGAACAACCCGTTTCTTGGTCGTTCGGCATCGCATCCGTGGGCTGCCGCGCGTTTTGTCGGCGCGATCATTGGCTCAGGGATGTTTGATACCTACCCCGACCTGCGATTTGGCGTGCTCGAATCGGGTTTTGGATGGCTCCCACACTGGGCAGTGCGACTCGATGATCAGCTCATCTATGTCGGATACTGCAACGAGAACCTGAAGTACAAGCCGAGCGAGTACATCAAGTCGGGCCGTTTCTTCTGTTCGATCGAGATGCACGAGGGACCAGAGATGGTGAAGATGTTCACCGAGATCCTCGGTAATGACATCCTCACCTTTGGCACGGACTACCCCCATGCCGAGTCACGCTTCCCAGATTCGGTCGACCGTGTCCTTGGCTGGCGCGATTCCGGTGTCAGTGAGGATGCGAACAGAAAGATGATGTGGGATAACGCCGTGCGCTTTTTCGGACAACCGTAGATTCTTCGCTGTCTGAGCAAGCTGGTCGGGTTAGTCTCGCCCGAAGACAAGAGGCGAAGTTGCGAAGAGGCGTGTCTACCGGTCCTGGTGCACCCTGAGGACAGGTGCTCTTGAGCTGGTCAGCAGATGCTGCGAGAGGAGGGCGATGTCAGACGAAGTCATGCCGTTCCTCTTTGGCTGGAAGCTCTCGGAGATCGTGGTCGTCGAGGATCATCTGCATCTGCGCTCTGGCACAGTCGGCGTCCTCGTCGAGCCTGACGCGAGGGCGCACTGTTTCAAGCACAAGGAGCATCTCGCCCCGGTGGCGAACTGTGCATGTGGATTCTTTGCCCGTGCAACGAGCGAATCGCTTGTGCTCTATGCGCGCTATCCGCTCTCTCATCTACTCGAGGTCGAACTCAGCGGCAGGGTGATCGCCAAGCGTGGGGAGATGCGTGCCGAACATCAGCGGATCCTGCGTCTTTTGTTGCTGCCAACGTGTTATCGATGTGGTGCGGTTGCCTCGATGCTCACCGAGCCACCACCATCACGCTCTCGAGTCGAGGTCTTTCCAGCCCCGGCACTGACGAGCGTCTGCGAGGAGTGTGCGGGAGCTCGCTGGTGGCTCTGCGACGAGATCCAGAGCGATCTTGGGATTCCTGTCAGTTGGGCGGTTCCCAGTGAGGCACTTGTCCTGCATGGAGTGGGTATGAACCTCGGAGATCACTGAACAACCGGATTCTCTTGGCTCACGCGCCCGGCCGGTGCGTCGAAGATGCCAAGATAGGAGACGAAGCGCGCCAGTGTGTTCAAAGTTTGTGTAACGACAGGGGAGTCTGCAATGGTCACCACAGAACAGAACGATCGTCTTACCCAGGTCGGCAAGGGAACACCGGGTGGCGAGATGATGCGCCGTTACTGGCACCCGATCGCTCCGACCGCGAAGCTCGACGAGAACCCGGTGCAGTCGGTCCGCATCCTCGGTGAAGACCTTGTGCTC
>DATLTI010000261.1:0-5892 GCA_035533675.1 Acidimicrobiales bacterium
GTGATGCTTCCACCCCGTCACGCTAATCGTGTCGCCTACAATGGTCTTCCTGGTCCCAGCGGGACCTGCGGGTGTAGCTCAATGGTAGAGCTCCAGCCTTCCAAGCTGGATATGCGGGTTCGATCCCCGTCACCCGCTCCAGCGAATTTTTTGAAAATGCAATAGTCTCAAGTACTTTCGTTTGACCATGATTGTCCCGCAGTGACCGCGACCGTCCTCTGTGAAGTGCCCATAGGTGCCCAAGTGAACTCGTGAGGTGCCCAAAGGTGCCCAAAACAGGTTTCCCAAACGAGAGGATTTGCGATATGAAAATGGACGCCATGGTTCGGCTAGGTACCCAGAGTATTTTGGGAGAGGTCTGCGACGAAGACGCTTAACCAAGTGGTCGGGCAAGTGCGCCAAGAGCGTCGGCAATAACTCGATCTCGGTCCTTCGTGGCGTGCTGATAACGCATCGCGGCGACGGATGACGAGTGCCCTGCGCGATGCATCAACTCAACGGTCGTGGCGCCCGTTGCGGCCGCGAGCGTCAGTCCTGTATGGCGCAGATCGTGCAACCGAAGATCGGGCCTACCTGCACTAGTCCGAGCACGCTGCCAGGCAGTTTGAAGAACATTCGCCGTTAGGGGAATCCCGGTAATTCCGGTGAACACCAAGGACTCAGGCTCGGGGCCTGTGTTTTGCTCCATGTGTCTTTCAATCTCCGCAACGAGGAAGTCGGGAATGGCGATCGATCGCCGGCCGGCAGCCGTCTTGGGTTCCTTCACCAAAGATTTGCCCCTCATCGTCACAGTCCGACTCTGTTCAATTCGAAGTGTTGCACTTGTGAGATCGACGTCTATGCGCCTCAAGCCAAGGAGTTCTGCTCGTCGAAGTTGGCACCACGTAGCGAGTGAAACGACAAGACGAAGGTGTTCCGGCATCGCAGCGTGCAACAAATTGATTTCGCTTACGGTCGCAACTGGTCGCTCAGGCGACCTTTCAACTCCTGCGCCGTTTACTTTGCATGGAGAGGCGACGAGGAATCCATCAGTCACCGCTGTCTTCATGATCGAGGAAAGGAGTCGATAGGCCTTCGCAGCTGTTGAAGGATGGACTCGAGATAGGGATGCATGCCAACTTCGTATCTTTGACGGCGCCAGACCGACGAGCGTTGCATTCCCCAACGACGGGAGGATATGCCGCTCGAGGAGGTACTGATAGAGCTCTTTCGTTCGTACTGCGAGGTCGTTGCGTTGGTCGAGCCATTCCTCGGCGTAAGCATTGAGTGTCGTTCTGCCTGCCCGTGGGTCAATCCACGCACCTCTTCGAAGGTCCGACTCAATCCTTGAAAGGTTTGCGAGTGCGTCCGATTTCGTGGCATGTATTCCAGCCGAATGCATTCGGCCCTCAACGCGATAGACCGCCTGCCACCTGCCGGACGAACGTTTGCGAACGGTCCCGAAATGTCGCCGAGAGGTCATGCCGAAATCGAGGGATCATCGTTGAATTCAACTTTACAAAACATCACGTCACAACTGTCGCTTGAAAGCTCGTCTAAGAACCCAACGTCACGGGACAATCAGAACCGTGCTTCGACGCGTTGACCGGATATCCAATGTTCAATGTCAGCGTCAATGAATCTGACCCTGGTTCCAGCCAACTTCACAAAGGGAATGCGGCGTTCTTGGACCAATCTTCGAACGAATCGCTCCGAGCAGCCAAGTCTCGTTGCAGCGCCTCGGATATCCAGAAGCGGTCCAGTGTCAGCTCCGTCTGCCAATGGAATCCCTGACCCCGCGGCTGATGAAGACTGGCACCTAACTGTCACGAGACGCTCCCACGAACTGATTCACTCTCAATAGGCGTTCAAGCCGATGGATAACGACGACCATGTCAGTTGGTAAACGCATTTCTGCTCCTTTTCGGAGGGCGAATTCTTCGTCCTCTACCTAAGAAGCCACTTTCAGAGTCCATTTGGGGACAACAACTTTGTCGAATCCCAAAGAAATGTGATGCCAGGACGTTGAGAGACGTTGGCGGATTTTCAGATCGAACCTTTGTGACCTTCGGGCTGCCGGGCGCTACGCGCCCGACGCCCGGTCAGGGCGAGTAACAGAGACTCTGTAACACCCTTTTTACGTAACTCTTCACTACGTCTTTCAAGGCGCGCGTGACTTTATTCGGCACGCTTAGAAAGTTGGCTTAGTCACGAACGTGCATTAGAAGCCTCGGCAAGTCTTCGGACCGAGTGTTCGAATTTTCCAACGATCTTTCGGAATAGATGTACTTCAACGTCTAGGCACCGTGAAAGTTCAAGATGAATTTTTGTGGCCATCTTGGCCCTAGCTTCGCCTTCGGCGGCGAGGAACAACTGAACATCATCGAGCCGTCGATGTTGGTCTAGCCTATATTTTTGAATCCGCCTGTTGAATTCAGAGTGGACCGCCATTACCATTCTGTGCCGCCTCGCGACGGTCTCCTCCTCTTTCCGTGAATGCGGTTTGGTGCGCGCCCACTCTTCGAGAGAAGTGCCGCAAATATCGACCGCAACTTGTCTTCGGTCCTTAAGTTCATTCATCTCTTCGGCCAACTCTCGCTGCAAGCGTTTGACTTCTTCCCAAAGTGTGTCTGGATCCAATACCACCATCACCCCATTTTCCCCCGTGATGCTAGAGGCAACCAAGGCCCCGTCAGTTCCACGAAAGAAGATCATAAAGGAGGAATTCTCGTCCTTGCGAAGAATGGTTATCTCAGCACCTTGGAGTATTACTCGATCTCGGAGCCTCCTCCCAATGAGTGGCCTGATCTCAGTCGAGTGGAGATTGTCGAACCAAGCTTTTGAATTCAACTTCTAGATCTGGAGAAGGAGGCGCCATTGCCTGGTACCGGAGTCACGTCGGGTCTCCGGCTTGACAAATATAGGAGCATCAGGGATCGCCTCCGCAACTTGCCGGCGTGCATTCGACAGCATCGTTGGTGATTGGCGCCCGAACGTTCATCTCGAGATACCCGCAAAACTAGCTCTATCAGCGCCCAGATTTTCGACGGTAGGCGACGTTCCACAGCTGTCCCACTCTCGGGCAGACAGAGTCAAGTTGTCGCCACGAGTGCATAATGGATCCATGGAGACGAACGAACATGGCTGGATCGGCTACGGAGCGGGCGACAACTCGCATCTGACTGATGAACAGCTTCAAATGGTCGAGGAACGCATCCGTGAACGCCAAGAACAGCGAGGTGGATTACTCGGGGTCGTTGAGGTGAGTGTCTACGAGCATGGCTGCCATCAACAGCTGAACTTTCCACACGGGTCGCTTCTCGGAGTAGAGACTGACGCTTCGGTCATCTCGGAGATGGTGGCCCGAGCATCGGCTGAATTAGCGAACTGGCGTTAAGTTCCACGTACCCGGCTGTCATCGGGGAATGCACCCACGACGTCTGCCTGCGTGCCTCGCGGCTTCAGTCCGATGGTCTCGGACGGACTCCGGTTGACTTGTGAGACGTGTTCATGTGGGCGCTTTGCCTCGGCTTCTAGATCTTGTCCCCGGCATGACAGACTGTGGTCCGAGCGAAGTCGAAGACCGGAGGTGGCGACCGTGCGCCCTCGCCTGAGTGAAGCCCCGGCGGAGGTTCGCGCCGCCGTGGAGGACGTGCTGGGTGAGTCGGTGCGCTTTGAGCGGCCAGCCACCGCAGGTTTCACGCCTACCATTGCTTCCACCGTGACCGGTGACTCCGGTCGGTCAGTGTTCGTCAAGGCCGCACCGATAGATGGCGACCTCGGTGCCGCTATTCGGACCGGCGTGCAGTTGGCGCCGCTCATTGGGGACTTGGCGCCACGACTGTTGGGGGCGGACGAACGTGAAGGCTGGGTCGTGGCGATCTACGAGCGCGTGCCCGGGGACGCCTTGGAAGAGTGGGATGAGCCGGCAGTGGCCGCGATGATGGATGTGCTCGGGGTAATCCGAGAACGGTTATCCGGTCCGCCCTTGCCGGGAGCCACCCGGTACGCGGACGCTTTCTCTCCGATGCTCGGGACCTGGCGATCGTTGGCGCGCCGTCCAGGGGGTGAACCGTCAACGGTCGCGCACCTGCAAGGCGTCGAATTACCGGTGCCGATTGCGGTGGAACTGCTGGCCAACCTTGAGGAGGAGTGGTTCGAGGTCCTTGGCCCGAGTAAAGCGATGCAGCACGGGGACCTTCGGCGGGACAACATCATCAGGTACGCCGCCAACGGCCAGCAACGGCTATGGGTTGTGGACTGGACACATGTGTGGACCGGGCCGGGGTGGATGGATCTGGTGCGGCTGGCGCCGGACATGGCCGATAGCGGCTACGACCCTGAGGCGTTGTTGCGTCGTTCGTGCTGGGCCGATGCAGATCCGCACGCGGTCAGCGTGGCGCTGGCTGGCCTCGCGGGACGCGCGTGGCGGGACGGCCACCTGCCCGATCTCCCCAGCCTCAGGCGGATGCAGCGACAGCAGGCGGTCCAAATTCTCCTTTGGCTCGGTTCGCGTCTGGGCATCAGCTGACAGACAAGGCTTTTTCCCATCGGCTTCAAACTCTGTCGACCGGAGTGACGCAACACATCAACGAAACCACGCGGCGATAGGTTGACCGCCTCGCGCTCATTCCGATCACGTTGCCACAAGCATCCGATCACCCCGTAGGTAAGTCGCTAATCGGATTGTGCAAGTCGGTTCTCCGACGGCGCCCCTCGTATTCAATATCTTCGTAAGGTAGGTAAGTGACGAGTCGAATTGCGGGTGAAGGTCGCTACAGCAAGTTGGAGCGCGAGCAGCGTTGGGTGCTCGATGCCGTGCCTGCCGGGACCACTAACGAGAAAACAATCACCGACGATTATCTTGTCGGCACGAGACTACGGCTTAGAAAAATCCAGTCCGACGACGAGAGCATTTTCAAGCTGTGTCAGAAGGTTCGAGTCGACGAAGGTGACCCCGAACGGGTCAAAATCACAAACTTTTACATCTCATTTGACGAGTATAACCAGTTGCTTTTGTTGCCGTCGTCGAAGATTGTAAAGACACGGCGTGATTTCTTCCACATTGACACCGTCTACGCGATCGATCAATTCAACGGACGACATGCAGGCCTGATCCTTGCCGAGATGGAGTTAAGCGAATCGGCACAAAGTCACGAAGTTCCTGAGTTTGCAAGGTCGGAAGTGACGCGTGACAATAGGTATAGCGGAGGGTGGTTGGCGTTCGCATCTGACGAAGAGCTACTGCAACTTGTCGAGTGAGAGGCGAAAGAGTTCTGAGCGCACGCAGTTGAAACCTGTGGCGTCGGGTCGCAAAAACTCAACCGTCCCTCCGTGAGAGCCGCCAGTCGGAGATTGTGGACGTCGGCTCTCCGACACCAGAAAATCAATTTTGCCTGCAGTCAGAACTGCGCCGTCGAATAAATCGAATCGAGGCTCGCCCCCGAGTGATTAATGCGATCGTTCGCAAGTTCGATCACGTCGAGATCTACTCCGGAGCGCAGTTGAATCACCGGATGACCGTTTGGCCACACTTTCCACTGACTTCCGTCGACGTGATTTACGATCACGCTGCCCAGGTATTTGCCAACCTCATTTGATAGATCTACTTTTCCATGGTGGGATGGATCGGAGCTCCACGAATCCAGACGTTGGTCTAGCAATGTAAGACTCTCCGGTTCATCGTCAAGAGCAAGTCCGTGTTCGCGGGACCAGGTTCGTAGTGGCTCACATGAGTGGATCAATTTCTTAAGTCTGTCGGGATTGTCGATTCCAGGTGAACCATAAACAACCACCCCCCGTGCAACGCCATGTTTTGATCCCATCCACCGACGCAGAAATCTAAATCGCTTCACTTGTCGACCTAACCGCTTGTGGCTTCTGAAGTGAAGGATAGAGGGCAGGGAGATTCTG
>DATLTI010000262.1:0-9768 GCA_035533675.1 Acidimicrobiales bacterium
GATGGTATGCCAGCCAACAGCGGCGAACATCGCCTCGAACCTTCTCGCGGCAATGTCCGGCACAACGCGATCGAGCGACTGGCGATTGAGATCAACTATCCAAAGTACTTCGCTCAGTCGCGCGACCATCGGGTCGACGAGTGCCTCCCAGATCGCACCCTCGTCAAGTTCAGCATCGCCGATCAGCGCGATGTGACGACCAGCCGGAGGGGCCTCGAAGCGCGTTGTGACGTATCGATGTGCGAGAGCGCTCCAAATCGTGGCCGTCGCACCAATGCCGACTGAACCAGTCGAAAAGTCAACTGGATCAGGATCTTTCGTTCGACTCGGATAGCTCTGGAGACCGCGATATGCGCGCAGCTCCGTGAGGTATTTCGGGTCAAGGCGACCCATCATGTAATTGATCGCGTGCAGTACCGGCGCCGCGTGCGGTTTCACCGAAACTCGATCTTGCGCGTTCAGATGATGAAAATACAGCGACGTCATGATGCTGACGATCGAGGCAGAAGAGGCCTGGTGGCCGCCGACTTTCACCTCCGAAGTCGCACTCCGAACTTTGTTCGCGTGATGGATCATGCTCACTGCAAGCCAGAGAACGCGCTGCTGAAGATGCTCCAAGACCGCCAACTCCTCAATCGAAGGACCATCGCCAGTGGGCGGAACGAGCGTCATGTCAAAAATGTAGGTGTCATCGAGGTTAATCACAGTAATTTGCTTATATAATTCAGATATTCACAAGTATTTGTCCTTCGATACCCTAGAAAGCGAGTAATTATTGTGTCCGATAGTGACTTCAGCTCGATAGACGCGATCGACCACCAGATCTTGGAACTTCTTCGGACGAACGCCAGACGAACGTTCGGCGATATTGGTAAGCGAGTCGGACTGTCAGCTCCAGCGGTGAAACGTCGGATCGACCGATTGGAGGACTCGAGCATTATCCGCGGTTATACGACCGTTGTCGACGATGGAAAGCTTGGGCGGCCTCTCGAAGCATTTGCCGAACTTCGCTTTGCGGGCAGCACACGGGTCGACGATATTGAGTCGATTGCGTCAGATGTTCCTGAAATCCGTGCCCTGTTCACCATTGCAGGAGACCCTGACGCTCTTGCCTGGATTCGCGTCCGAGACGTTCAGGATCTCAAGAGGGTGATTGACCGGCTGCGCAACAGCGGGAGGATCACGGGAACCAAGACAATGATGGTTCTTGGCTCTTCAATACGCTCTCAAACCTCAACATAAAATTTCATTGATTTCATCGAACGACTTACTGGTATCGAGAGTGTCAGGGAAAGATATTTCAGGAAACAAGGATTTTTCATTGCCCGCCCCTCATACGCGACGGTCAATTCACACGGCAGATATGTTGTTCTGCTCCCGTTGATTACTTGCCTCTCAACCAGCCCTACGGCGTGAATACCGGTTTGTACTTGGCCTCACGACAAGATCGACCGACGAGACGCTACCTGCGGTTGTAGTTCCGCTGTACAAAACTCCAGGCAATGTGGACCTCACTTGCTCGAAATATCTTGCATTCCATAAGACCACAGACAATTTTCGACACAAATATCCCATAGGCAAAAATGATGAGGTCGGAATGCCTCCTTTGAATGTCGTTAAATCAACCCAGCTAACCCATCAGCGCACCGCTGACGCGATATTGGGATCGCCCATCGCTTCGAGAACGTCGTCGACAAAAAACACGTCGGCATACTTGTGATGCAGATCAAAGAGCGACACTTTGTGGCTGACCTGGCTTCGATCGAAACAGCAATCTGCAGCGACGACGACGTGATATCCAAGCGAATAGGCGTCGACCGCCGAGGCGCGCACGCACCCCGAGGTCGACTCGCCGATGACGATCAGGCCGTCGATCTTCGCCCGTTGAAGGTCGGCATGGAGACTGGTGTCGAAAAACACGCTGGCACGGTCCTTCTCGACGAGTGAATCCCCCTCTTCAAAGAACCCGTCCATGATTTCAAGATCGTCCGATGAGTCGGCCTCGCCGACCTGTCGCATTGTCGGGCGCTTCGAGGCCTCCCGTTCGAGACGCCCTGTACTGAAAAAGATCGGCACTCCCCTGTGCCTCGCGGCGGAGAGAAGACGCAGCGTGGGTTCCCGACATTCCCACGCATACCTTCCACACGAGCTTGGATACTCCTGAGTTACCTCGAGGAGATCTCGGTTGCCTCCGCGGTAGACCCGTTTGTAAAGGTCGATCGCAAGAACTGCGACGTTCTCACTTACATAGCGAGGACGTTGGTAGGCCGAATAAAGGGCCCGCGTCGGCTGATCGATCACGGAACTCCAGATCTCGTCGACGTGCTGGCCATCGTTCTCTGTCATGTCTGTCTCTCCAAAGTGCTCGCGACGATGTCCGTAGAATAGCAATCGATCAATACAGGGCCATCTTGGGTCATGATGGCCAATCCGTTCGATCCCCACCGTGGTCCGTACAAAAGACTCCTCCTTCCTTGAGATCCCAACGAGCATGACCGGCTACATCGTGATGACCGCTAGGGGGCGCCTGGCGGGCAGAGCCCCAGACCTATGGCACGAGGCCCGCTATGAAAAACAGTTCACTGCCAATCACGCGCCCGATCATTCTTCTTCATGGCAAAAGATCGGAGATACCGTTGGTCTGGGCTTCATGGTCGCGGATAATCCGCGATGATTCGCATCGATCGCCGAATTATGAGGGCACGATGAGGGCACTGTTTCTGCCTCGAATGAGCCGATCTTTTCGAGATGAGCCTTTTGCGTTCGGCTGAGGTCCAATGCACGACAGGCCACTGCCCCTTGGCCCGGTGAATCGCCATCGCCGAATCGTGGTCGGATCCCACAGCAACGCCGTCGAACAACGGATCAGCGCGCGAACTCAGCAGCCAAAGGAAGCTCGATTCCCTCGCGTGAGCCAGTATTCCAAACCGCGGCAATCTCACTTGAACTCGCTACCGCACCAAAGGACTGAGCGATTCGCTGGAGTGCCACCTCGTGGCGCTCGCGCGTCGCGGATTCGCAGCAGTCTGAGACGATGGTCGCGAGATAGTCGAGGCACATTGCGTGGCGAAGCGTCGTTTCGACACATACATCAGTCATCACTCCCGTCATGATGACGGCCCGTCTGCCGAGAGACTCCAGGATCGATTCGAACTCAGTTCCGATAAAAGCGTCATAGCGGTGCTTGACGACCACGATATCGCCGTCGCTCGGCGCAATCCGGAAGAACTCTGCGCCCTCGGTCCCGGGTTTGCACAGCTCTTGCTCGTATGCCGCAAGCGATCCGTGTCGCGAACGCCAGGCGAGAGAATCCGAATCCAGGTCATGGATCGTCTGGATGAAGATGACGGGGATCTCAACCAAGCGGGCCGTACCGATCAAGCGCTCGAGATTGATGCTCATCTTCTCCATCGCCGCGCCCTGTTCGGGGCTCGAGCCGGGGCCACGACAGAAATCAACCTGAACGTCCACGACCACGAGCGCCGCGAGCGAAGGATCGATGCGATATGCGAGGTCCTCAAAGTTCATCTTCTACCTCCTGGCCGTGGCTCGGGGCCACGAACCCACTGTTACAGATCTGAGCTTCGCCAGCTAGATGAAATTGGATTTTCTTGTAACAACTCCAGGCGAACTCGGGGAAGTCACCGCGTTCGTCCACCATTTTGTCGAGATCGATGATGAGGGTGACAAAAGAGACAGCGTCTAGACCTCAACACAATTTTCCCGTGGACGCCGCAATTTTAATCTGTGAGTATTTCCTATTAAGGATCGATAAAGAACCACGTTGGGAGTGTCGTGGACAATGCCTGAGGACGGAGGAGACTCAGCCTATTGGGGTCATCTGGTCTGTCCATCATACGAAATGATGATTGAAAGCGAAAATGCAGAGGGCTGCGAGTTCTCCATTACCCAATACGACCCTGCTGAATAGCCGTCTTAAAATAACGGTTGTCAACTTTTAGACGAATGAGTTTACGACCCTCGATGGAATTGAGAAGAGGAGATCGAAATATGCGAATCGACTATCACGAGCAGAAAGAGATTACCCGCCCGATGCGAGAGCTCTCAAGGGCCGCGGGATCGGGCACGCTCGAACCAGCACTCCTCGAGATTGTGAAGGTGAGAGCATCACAGCTGAACGGCTGCGCGCACTGCCTTGAGATGCATACAAAAGAAGCGCGTGCAATGGGCGAGTTGGATGACCGCCTTCATCTCATCGCCGTGTGGCGTGAGGCACCGGTCTTTAGCGAGCGCGAGCGTGCCGCCCTCTTGTGGTGTGAAGAGCTCACATTGATCTCCGAGCGAGAGGTTCCTGACGAACTCTACGACGAGGTGCGACGTCTCTTTTCCGAGGAGGAGCTGTGGCGACTCACGCTCGCCATCGTTGTGATTAATAGCTGGAACCGACTAGCGATTGCATTCCGCGCGCCTGTCGGCGACTACGTACCGAAGAAGATCTCCAAATCCTTGGAATCATGACGGGGTCCTCTTCGAAGACAACGCTCATTGAGAGAGCACAGATGTTGCTTGATGCCCACGATGGCCCAATGCCCCTTGTCTTGCCGAACATCTGGGATGTTGCCTCGGCACAAATTGTGGCCGAGGCAGGGTTCCCCATAATTGCGACGTCAAGTAAAGCGATCGCTGGTGTGCTCGGTACGCGCGACGATGACTCGAGCGACCCCGATGTCATCTTCGAATTTATTGCCCGCATCGCCGATTCGACGAGCTGTCCGGTAACGGCAGATCTTGAGGCGGGCTACGGTCTGGCACCGACGGAGCTTGTCGAACGCCTCCTTGCCGCTGGAATTGTTGGGTGCAATCTCGAAGATTCGGATCATCACGGAGGTGACGTACTCGTCGACGCGAAGAAACAGGCGACATTTCTAGCCAAAGTGCGCAACGCCGCAACAGATCGCGGGGTGCATGTCGTGATCAATGCTCGAGTCGACAGCTTCATTCGCCACGTGGGTGACGAGCAGCACCAGCTCGAAGATGCGATCCGGCGCGGTCGCCTCTACCTCGAGGCCGGCGCAGATTGCGTATACCCGATCGCGCTTGTTGATCGAGAACGGATTGCAAAGCTCACTAAAGCACTGCCCGGGCCCGTCAACGTCACGGCACGCCGAGATGGTCTCAGTTTTGGTGAGCTCGCTGCTCTCGGAGTGAGCAGAATCAGCTTTGCATCGGGGCTCTACCAGCTTGCAAACGATCACCTGCGCGGGGCGGTTCGACGATTGACCGAGTCAGCTGACCCAGACGCTCTTTGGCAGGATCTGCCTGCGAGATCTGAGTGATGATTGTCTTTGGCCGTGACTAGGGATTCCGAGCAGAGACACTATTGTTTTTTTGGGTACCTCAGCAACGCGAAGCCCTTTCCCTGGCATGATGTCGCAGATGGCAATATTCGCGTCCAAGTTTGGCATTGCGAGAGATGGGCTGTTGCCATCACCGGTCACGCGGGTCTTGGCGCTCGTATTCGACGATGTCAGTTGTCAAAGCGCGCAATCTCCAAAGAGCTAGCAAAACTCACACGCGTAGGGCGTCTTCGTAACACGAGTTCGGATAGCCAGCCGGCAATTGAATCGTCGCCCGCTCCGACTGGAACGGCAAAGAATGTTTCACGAACTTTCCTTCCTTCCGAGTTTGACAGTAACTTCAGTCGATTTCTGGTGGTCTGAAGGTTACTTTCGGGAAGTACCCGAAAATACGAATCTTGCTGTTGCTCGCGAGACCCTTATGAGAGCATCCGCTTTGAACTCTGAACTGGTGAAGATCCATGATGCTTCGACATTTCAGAGCACGGATTGCGTTCAGCTCTATATCGACGAGCTTGCGGTCTCCGCTGGTGCTTGGAATTACAGAGTAAGCAGGATCTTCAGTTCTCGTAAACATCATGGTTCAAGCTCAGGTCGATATATTCCCGCTCTCGTTGTTCGATATGAAGAAGATGAGTACCAAGTGGTTAGGCCGCGTGAACATTGGCAGCGGACTTCTGGCGAGACGAACTACCAACTGCACACCGTTTTCGAGGTGCTGCATTTGTTGAGCGCAGCAGACAAGGAGGGTCTTTGGTATTTAAGTGGACACTGGGAAAACCAATGAAAAGTCAACATTTGACATTTTGACGGATTATGTCTGGGTATTAGCCACATCGGGTAGTTCTGAACATCTCAGACAGTTGAAGGTCGATCGATTGAACGCCGCTTGAATGGAGGGGTCAAGATTCCAATCTGGCACACCCACCAGAGACCTTCTCACTTGTCGATGCCCAAGATGTGCAATTAGGCTCGTCGCGTGCTGGGCACTGTGGTGCGTCGACAGTCCCTCGACCACAACATGTTCCGCATATTCCTCGCACGATGTTTTCTCAGCGCCTGCCAAGCGCTCGGTGCAGTCCTCATCCCGATCTACCTCACGGTGCTCGGTTTCAGCGCGGTCAAGCTTGGAATGCTCTTCCTCGCCGTCACCAGTGCTTCGGCGATCCTTTCGACGGCCGTCGGAATTGTCTCTGATCGCATCGGCAGGAAGCCGTTCCTCGTTGGTATCCCGCTCGTCGTCGCGGTTGCGGGCATCATTCTCGCCTTCACGACGAATCCCGTCGTGCTGTTCATCGTCATTCCCCTGAGTTCGTTCGGACGTGGATTCGGTGCCGGGGCGGGATCAGTCACCTTCTACCAACCAGCCGAAGCGGCATACGTCATGGGAATGTCAGAGCCAAGCAAGCGAAACCAACTGTTCGCTCGCCTCACCTTTGCCTCGTCTCTCGGAAGCGTTATTGGAAATGCCGTCGTCGGTGGCATGTCGGCAAAGCACCTTCATGCGGGTTCGGTACTCACAGTCATGCGGCCGTTCTTCCTCATCTCCACCGGCCTCTCGCTGATGGCAGCGCTCTCGGTGATCAAGATCACCGAGGAGCCCCGCGACACAACACCGGTAAAGCGACACATCATGCCGGTGCGATCTTCTGCGATCCTACGACGCTTTATCGTCTCGAACGGGGTAACTGGCCTGGCGATCGGGGTCTACGCCCCGTTCATTTCGTATTGGTTCTTCAAGGTCTACGCCGCCGGTCCGGGCGAGATCGGCCGTCTCTTTGCGGTGGCCAACGTGGTCGCTGGAATTTCGTCGCTCGGAGCGGGTGCAGTCGCACGGCGCTACGGGAGCGTGTGGACGGTCTTCTGGTTACGCCTCGGACAGTCCGTACTTTTCTTCGCGATGGTGTATGCACATCATTTCTTGCTGGCAGGTGTCTTCTACACTATTTATGTCGTGGGCCAGCGGGTTGGGATTGCCCTTCGCCAGTCATATGTTGTGGCAATGGCAGACCCGAGCGAACGCGGGGCAGTCGTCGCGTTATCGAACCTGCCATCAGAGGTCGCACAGGCTTCGATGTCGCCCGTCGCCGGATGGCTGATCGAATCCTCTGGACTGCTCGCGCCCTTCCTTGTCTCGGCGAGCTTGCAATTTCTCAACGGCTTTCTCTACCTCTGGATGTTCTTGCGGCACAGACCCGATGACGAGCTGGCCAAGCCGATCGAGACAGCTCGCGTCATCGACACCTAGCTCACCTCACTTCGAGGAGCCGCCAAGTGTCGTGACCTTTGATGCGCGGCTCATTCAAAGTCAGTGACCTGTCGAGCGTTCAGTGTTCCCCGCTCAATCTCGGTTCCGAGATGAGACTCCGCAGCGCCTAGTCTGACGCCGCGGATGACTATTGGAATGCACAGCATCTGTCCACTCGAAAATTACTCGCTGGTCGAGCCTTGACTGGTACCGACGGGTCGATCATGCCTCGCGTCTTAGACGATGCGGGCGATACCGGGTATCTTGCTCATGATGACATTATTTCCCGCGGTCTCGATCCCTCCACTCATCAAAACCTCTCGCAGGAGCTCTCACGACACCGTAAGGAAGTTGTCGTGAACGATACCCAGGTGCTCATCGTCGGAGCCGGACCGGTCGGACTCACGCTCGCAATAGAACTTGGCCAGCAGGGTGTCTCGTGCATCGTGATCGACAAACGGCCAGAACTCGGAAAGCTTCCAAAGATGGAGCGCTCCAATGCGCGCACGATGGAGAACTTTCGCCGGGCTGGCATCGCCGACCGAATCCGTGCCGCTGGTCTTGATAACGACCTTCCGATGGATGTCTTCATCTGTCTTGAAAATGTCGTCAACAAACCATTGGTTCACCACCCCTATCCCTCGGTCAACCAGCTCAAGGAAATCGGCAGAGCCGTCAACGATGGCTCACTTCCCCTCGAGCCCTACCAACTGATCTCGCAGTACACCCTCGAGCCGCTCCTGCGCGATGTCGCTATCGACCTGCCAGGTGTCACCGTGCTGTTTGGCCACGAACTTGTCGAATTCACCCAGGACGACTCAGAGGTCTCGGCGACGGTCATGGTAAATGGCACGGAGAAAACGACGATCGTCGCCGACTACCTCGCTGGGTGCGACGGGGGCAACAGCACCGTGCGCCAGCAACTCGGTATCGGGTTATGCGGCGAGTCCCTGCTTGAACTGCGTCAGGCGTTGTTTTACTGCGAGGATCTCTTCGAGCGGATTCCAATCGGCAAGGGAAGGCATTATCACATAGCTGATGGTCAACACGCGTTCATGATCGTCCAGGACGATACAAAACATTTTTCCCTCCACTCGTCAGCAACTACCGATGAGGAAATGCCAATACTCTTCGAGAAGATCGTCGGAATGCCGATCGACTACAAAACTCTGTACATTGGCAAGTGGACGCAACGACTGATGGTTGCAGATTGCTACCGCGAGAGCCGCGTCTTTCTCGCGGGTGATTCTGCACATCTCGTCATTCCTACCGGTGGCCTCGGAATGAATACCGGTGCCGGAGATGCGGTCGATCTTGCCTGGAAACTCGCTGGCACGCTCAACGGTTGGGGAGGCAGCGGCCTACTTGACTCGTACAACCTCGAACGCCAACCAACCGGGGTTCGCAACGTCGCCGCCTCCCGGCGCGCGGCAGCTGGAAGAAGAGCGTGGCGCGACGCCTGGAAGCCAAATATTACCGATGACACCCCCGAAGGAAGGGCGACAAGGGAAAATCTCGTCGATATCGCCGAGCGTGAACAGCGCTGGAGCAATGAACTGCCGGGAATCGAACTCGGTTATCGTTACAAGAACTCGCCGCTCATCGTTGCTGAAGAGGGCGGACCAGACTCCGACCGATTCGAATACACGCCGACAACGTGGCCCGGTAGCCGACTTCCCCATATCTGGCTCGACGATGGGTCACCGATTCAAGATCATCTTGGGCGCTGTTACACCCTCGTCCACACCTGTGAGGCAACCTTTTCCCACGATGAGTTCGAGCGCGCCTTCGCCCGCTACGGAGCGACATTTGCGACATTTCTCGCAGGCTCGGCGACGTTCAACACGGTCTACGAGGGCTATCAACTGATCCTGGTGCGTCCCGATCTGCACATTGTCTGGCGCAGCATGGGATCGTTGCCCGACCCGGCACTGCTCGCCGCGGTTGCCACCGGCCATGCCTGACTCAGTCTTTCATCATCACGCGATCATCCGCAGGGATGCCGCTGACAAAAAGCCTCCGCACTCAATATCTCGATGCTCTATGGATCAAGACGCGCGACAAGATCGCGTCCCACCAAGTGGTGTAAATCGGCTGAGCCGAAATGATCTTGACCCGGTCAGTCTGTCACGCAGTAATTGCGAGTGCCATTGACGGGTTTTCGATCCCTGGTTCGGGCGCCGCGTCGATCAGTGCCATGGA
>DATLTI010000263.1:0-4391 GCA_035533675.1 Acidimicrobiales bacterium
ACATAGAAGAAGGTGAACAAGATGATGAACAGTCCATAGAGCGAGAGGTACATCCCGCCGGTCGGACTCAAGAGGTTGTTCTGTACCCAGCTGTGCAGGCCCTTCCAGGGCAAGATCGTCGAGACCAGCACCGGGATGTAGAGCAGAGAACTTGCAAAGATGATCGGGATAACGCCGGCCTGGTTGACCTTGAGTGGAATGTACGTGCTCTGTCCCCCGTACATCCTTCGGCCCTGGACACGGCGCGCGAAGGTGACGGGAATACGTCTTTGACCAAGTTCGACATAGACAATCGCGACAAGCAACAAGATCCACACCGCGAGGATGATCACAACTCCGGCCCAGTGCTTGTCTGCCTTGATGATGTCGATGTCAAGCGGAATCGTCGCGACAACGTTCGAGAAGATGATGATCGACATTCCCTGGCCAATGCCGCGCTGGGTGATGAGTTCACCAAGCCACATGACAAATGCGGTGCCGGCGGTAAAGGTAAGGATGATGAACAGCACATGGAACACCGAGAAGTTTGGAATCAGCTGAGGAGCCGAACTCTGGTTCCCAAGCAGCTGGCCTGAGTGCAAAAGAAAGACAAGACCCGATGCCTGCATCAGGGCAAGCGCAATCGTCAGATAACGCGTCGCCTGGGTGAGCTTGCGCTGTCCAACCGCGCCCTGGTCGCGCCACTCGGCAAATTTGGGGATCACCGTTCCAAGGAGCTGGATGATGATCGACGAGGTGATATAGGGCATGATGCCAAGACCAAGGACTGCGGCTCGCGCGAGTGCTCCACCGGAGAACAGGTCAAAGAATCCCAACAGGCCCGAACTCCTTGCAGAGTTCGTGATCGACTGGATCGCCGTGTAGGACACCCCGGGAACCGGAACGTTCGCGCCAAACTGATAGATGCCAATGATCAACAGGGTGAAAAGCACTTTGTTGCGAAGGTCTGCAACCTTTGCAATGTTCTTCAGACTCGACAGCATCTCAATCCTTTTTCAAACCAACACAGCGAAACAACGAGGGACCATCGGGGTTCGCCTCCGCCGGGGAAATGAAAGTCTATCGGTTTGCAAGGGCATTGCCCTTGACCGGAGGACGACGGTCACCATATGGCGACGCTACGACGGTAATCGTTCCACCTGCTGCGGTGATTGCCTCTCGAGCGCTTCTCGAAAACGCATGCGCGCTGACATTCATCGCACGCTTGACCTCACCGCGACCAAGCACCTTTACCAGGCCCTTGTGAGGCACAACGCCCGTTGCCTTGAGTGAATCGACGTCAACCGTCGTCTCCTCGAGGTCATTGAGCGTGTCAAGGTTGATCACGTTGTACTCAATGCGGAATGGGTTCGCAAAACCACGAAGCTTGGGGATTCGCTGGGTGAGCGGAAGCTGACCACCTTCAAAACCTGGGCGGACGGTGTTGCGCGCGTGCTGTCCCTTGGTTCCTCGGCCTGCAGTCTTTCCACCTTTTCCACCAGTACCGCGGCCGACACGTCGACGAGCATGCTTTGAACCCGGGGCTGGGGCGAGATCATGGAGTTCCATTACTCTGCCACCTCTTTCTTTGTCTTCTTCTCCGGCGCAACCGCCTCAACGGTCACAAGGTGAGGCACGCGAGCGATCATGCCGCGGATCTCAGGGCGATTCGGCAGCACATTCTGTGCCCCAATCTTTCGGAGCCCAAGAGCGCGCAACGTTCCACGGTGCTTTGGTTTGATGCCGATCAAAGACCGCACCATCGTCACGCGAAGCTCCTTCGCGTCCACAGGCTGAGCTGGCGTACTCATGAGCGTGACTCAGCAGCCTGGAGTCGGCGGCGCTCGTTGTATGCACGAAGCACTCCGCCTGGGACAACGTCCTCTGGTGGGAGCCCACGCAGAGCAGCGATCTCATCGGGACGAACCAACGACTTGAGACCGGCCATCGTCGCGTGCGCAACGTTGATCGCATTCGAGGTTCCGAGCGACTTTGCGATGATGTCGTGGATTCCCGCCATCTCAAGAATCGCTCGTGCAGCGCCACCAGCGATAACACCGGTACCCGGTGCAGCGGGTTTGAGCATGATTCGCCCTGCGCCCGCACGACCAATGATCGGATGGGTAATCGTTGAGCCCGCCAGGGGAACGTCAATCATCGACTTCTTCGCCTCTTCGATTCCCTTTTGCACGGCGAGTCCGGCCTCTTTGGCCTTCCCGTAACCGAGCCCAACGCGGCCATTGCCGTCTCCGACAACCATCAACGCGGTGAATGAGAACCGACGACCACCCTTTACAACCTTTGATACCCGGTTGACCTTGATGGTGCGCTCTTCGTACTGCTGCTCTGCCATCTAAAACTCCAGTCCAGCTTCACGAGCTGCCTCGGCGAGCGCGGCAACCCTTCCGTGGTAACGCGAGGAACCACGATCGAATACCACCGTCGAGACTCCCTTGTCCTTTGCGCGCGCTGCGACCAAACGACCAACTTCGGCTGCTGCGGCGATGTTGCCGGTCGTTCCGCTGCGTAGCGATGCCTCGACCGTCGATGCAGCTGCGATCGTGTGGCCCGCGACATCGTCGATCACCTGGGCGACCATGTGCCGATTTGACCGGAAGACGGCAAGGCGCGGACGCTCTGGTGTGCCTGACACCTTGGTGCGTACTCGCGCATGACGGCGCTGACGCAGTTTGTGGGTACGTGACTCTTGCGACATGGGTTACTTGCCAGCCTTTCCGGCTTTGCGCAGAACGACCTCATCGACATATCGCACGCCCTTGCCCTTGTAGGGTTCGGGTTTGCGCAGTTTGCGAATATCGGCCGCCACCTGTCCAACCTTCTCTTTGTCAATGCCGCGCACGGTGATCCTCGTCGGAGCTGGAACTTCGAAGGTGATGCCTTCGGGTGCATTCACCACGATGGTGTGCGAAAAGCCAAGCGCGAGTTCCAGTTGACGGTCACCTTTTGGCACGGCGCGATAACCGACACCGATGATCTCAAGCTCCTTGGAGAAACCCTCGGTCACACCGGTCACCATGTTGGCGATCAGTGTGCGGGTCAGGCCATGAAGCGAGCGACTCTGGCGCTCGTCATCTGGACGCTCAATGACAATCGTCGATGTTTCAGCATCGCTTCGGACCATGACGCGATCAGGAATCGTGCGCTCGAGCGCGCCCTTTGGTCCCGTCACCGTGACGTGCCGGTCCGCAACACTGAATTCAACTCCCGTCGGGAGCACAATAGGGTTACGACCGATTCGAGACATTATTTGGCCTCCTTGATCGCAACCGCTCCGGTGCTACCAGACATAACAGAGCACCTCGCCACCGACCTTGTTCTTCCTTGCCTCGCGGTCGGTCATCAAACCCCGACTCGTCGAGAGAACTGCGACTCCCATACCACCGAGCACGCGCGGCAAACGATCTGCACGTGCATAGACGCGAAGGCCAGGGGTCGAGACCCTCTTGATACCCGAGATCGCTCGATTGCGGTCGACCGAATACTTCATCTGGATCTCGAGTACCGCACCGGGGTGATCCGGCAGGGCCGTCATCGAAAAACTGGAGATGTATCCCTCTCGCTCCAAAATGGTCGCAAGTGAGGTCTTCAATTTCGAACCAGGCATCTTGACGGTGTCGTGCATCGCCACGTTGGCGTTGCGAAGACGGGTCAACATGTCCGCGATGGGATCAGTCATTGTCATTATTCGATCCCTCCTTACCAGCTTGCCTTGGTAACGCCGGGGATCTCACCGGCGTGTACGAGTTCACGGAGACAAATTCGGCACAGGCCGAACTTGCGATAGACGGCGCGTGGTCGTCCACATCGACGACAGCGGGTATAGCCGCGCACCTTGTACTTCGGTGTGCGTTGCTGCTTTTGAATAAGAGCTTTCTTGGCCACTGTCCTTACCCCTCGCGCCTAAACGGGAAGCCGAAAGCATCAAGAAGAACCTTGCCCTCGGCATCGTTTCTCGCCGTCGTCACAATTGTGATGTCCATTCCGCGTGTTGCATCGACCTTGTCGTACTCAATTTCAGGAAAAATGAGCTGCTCGGTGACACCAAAGGTGTAGTTCCCATGACCGTCAAACGATCTCGGCGAAAGTCCACGGAAGTCACGGATTCTTGGGATTGCGATCGAGATCAACCGATCGAAGAACTCCCACATCCGGTCTCCACGGAGCGTCACCATGGTGCCGATCGCGTTTCCCTCGCGGAGCTTGAAGCCCGCGACGGATTTTCGAGCGGTGGTCACCACGGGTTTCTGACCCGTGATGATCCCAAGGTCGCGCACGGCGCCCTCAAGCAGCGACTGCTGCTGAGTAGCGCGTCCGACGCCGATGTTGATGACAATCTTGGTGAGGTTGGGAACCTCCATGATGTTGTCGAGTCCGAGGCTCTCCTTGAGCGA
>DATLTI010000264.1:0-5222 GCA_035533675.1 Acidimicrobiales bacterium
ACCGATGGACTGTGCGGCGATGACACCGACTGCCTCACCGAGTTCGATGAGTCGACCGGTCGCGAGGGACTTGCCATAGCAAGAGATACAAATTCCCTGCTTTGCCTCACATGTAAGTACCGAACGCACGCGGATGCGATCAATCGTGGGATCGTTCGCAAGCCGCTCAACATCGGTGTCTTCGAGCATCAGACCTGCGTCGAGCACTGAACCGTCTTCGAGCGTGACCGAGTCAACGAGAAGTCGACCATAGGCACGCGTCTCGAGATAGCTACGCTTACCTGAACTATCAGGGACAACGCCTTCGATCCAGATTCCACGCGTACTTCCACAATCGAACTCTCTGACGATGAGTTCCTGCGCAACGTCGACGAGTCGACGCGTCAGGTAACCCGAGTCAGCAGTACGAAGTGCAGTGTCCGCGAGTCCCTTACGGGCGCCGTGGGTCGAGATGAAGTACTCGAGAACCGAGAGGCCCTCTCGGAATGAGGAGATGATCGGACGGGGGATCATCTCGCCACGTGGGTTCGAGACAAGACCCTTCATGCCGGCGATCTGACGAATCTGCTGCGCATTCCCTCGAGCACCAGAGTCCACCATCATGTCGAGCGGGTTGAATTTAACAGTTGCCAGCGTCTTCTCCATGGCCTTTCCGACCTCGGAGTTTGCAGCGGTCCAGATCTCAATCTCTTTCTGACGTCGTTCGTCGTCAGTGATGATGCCGCGCTTGAACTGCGCTTCGGCCTTTTCGGCCTCTTTCTCGTATCGGTCGAGAATGCTGCGCTTCTCCGGAGGAGTAACAACATCGTGGATCGAAATCGAAAGACCAGACTGCGCGCCATAACGGAAACCGAGTGACTTGATCTCGTCAAGGCTCTCTCCGACGATTGCCTTGGTGTAGTTCGCGGCAAGCTGCTCGACGATCGAGCCGATCGAGGTGGCGTGACGACCAATGAGGTCGTTCACATAGCCAAAGTCTTCAGGGAGCGCTGCGTTGAAGAACATACGGCCTGGAGTCGTAGTGATCTCCGTGGGCTCCTCGCCAACCTCTTCCCCCTCATGACGCTTGCCATAGATCGCAAACGGAAATCCGTTCGGACCACGCCTCAGCGTGATCTTCGCGTGAAGGTGAACATCGCCTGCCTCGTAGGCTGCCTCAACCTCATAGAGGTTGCGATAGGTCTGGCCCTCGCCGTGGAGACCATCCTCCTCAATCGTCAGGTAATACGCTCCGAAGACCATGTCCTGGGTTGGAACGGTGATCGGACGACCGGTTGCCGGCGAGAGGATGTTGTTCGCACTCAGCATCAAGATACGCGCCTCTGCCTGTGCCTCTGCAGAGAGGGGGAGGTGGACCGCCATCTGGTCACCATCGAAATCTGCGTTGAATGCGGTGCAGACCAGCGGGTGAATCTGAATTGCCTTGCCCTCGATCAGAACTGGCTCGAAGGCCTGGATCCCGAGACGGTGAAGAGTCGGTGCACGGTTGAGCAGTACCGGGTGCTCCTTGATGACCTCATCAAGGACATCCCAGACCTGCGCGCGACGGCGCTCGACCATACGCTTTGCACTCTTGATGTTCGGCGCGATCTCGACATCGACAAGTCGTTTCATGACAAACGGCTTGAACAGTTCAAGCGCCATCAACTTGGGAAGACCGCACTGGTGAAGCTTGAGCGTCGGTCCAACCACAATCACGGAACGACCCGAGTAGTCGACTCGCTTTCCAAGCAGGTTCTGACGGAAACGTCCCTGCTTGCCCTTCAACATGTCAGACAGACTCTTGAGTGGGCGGTTGCCAGGGCCTGAGACCGGACGGCCTCGACGGCCATTGTCAAATAGCGCGTCAACTGCCTCTTGAAGCATGCGCTTTTCGTTGTTGACGATGATCTCGGGAGCGCCAAGGTCCAAAAGACGCTTGAGTCGGTTGTTGCGGTTGATCACACGTCGGTAAAGGTCATTGAGGTCAGAGGTCGCAAAACGGCCACCATCAAGCTGAACCATCGGACGAAGATCGGGCGGGATCACAGGGACCGCGCCAAGGATCATCGCCGCAGGATTGTTGATGCGACGACCGTCCTCGTCACGGCGGTTGAACGCCGAAACGATGCGGAGCCGCTTGATCGCCTTCTGTTTGCGCTGGGCAGACAGAGGACGCCGACCTTCCTCGGGATCGATCGCTGCGCGCAGTTTGATCTCTTCTACGTCAAGGTCGATGCGCTCAATCAGCTGAGCGATTGCCTCGGCACCCATGCCACCTTCGAAGTAGTCGCCATAGCGCACAGACAACTCACGCCAGAGCAACTCATCTTCCATGATCTGGCGGGCAAAGAGATTGCGAAGCTCGTCAAGGGCGCGTTGAGCCATCGTGACCTCGGTCGCTGAGCGATCACGTACTGCAGTGATCTCACGCTCACGCGTCTTTTGCAACGCGCGGATCTCGGACTCCTTCTTGCTCTCTTTCTCAGCCTCTTTGAGTTCCTTCTCGAGTGCGTTGAGTCGCTTGTTTACCTCGTTGTCGCGCTCTTTCTCGATCAGCTTGATCTCTGCTGCGAGTTCGGTCTCAAGAGAGGGAAGATCCTGATGCAACTTCTCAGTGTCGACATGCGTGACGAGATAGGCAGCGAAGTAGATGACCTTTTCAAGCTGCTTTGCCTTGAGCTCTTCGCGCGCCTCGGTGCCCATCAAGAGATAGGCGAGCCACGAACGCGTCCCACGCAGGTACCAGATGTGTACGACAGGAGCAGAAAGCTCGATGTGACCCATACGCTCGCGGCGAACCTTCGAACGTGTGACCTCGACGCCACAGCGCTCGCAGATAATGCCGCGAAAACGCACCCGCTTGTACTTTCCGCAATAGCACTCCCAGTCCTTTGTTGGACCAAAGATGCGCTCGCAGAACAGTCCATCCTTTTCCGGGCGTAATGTCCGGTAGTTGATGGTCTCAGGCTTCTTTACCTCACCGCGTGACCAGCCCCTGATGTCATCAGCAGTTGCAAGCCCAATTCGTAGTTGATCAAATTCATTGACGTCGAGCATTAGAAGCTCCTCTCCGCGGCACGGCGTGCGTCCTCTTCATCCGAACCGCGCTCTGGGCGGCTGATATCGATACCGAGCTCATCTGCTGCTCGGTAGATGTCCTCATCGAGTTCACGCATCTCGATCTCCTCACCAGAGGCTGCAAGCACCTCGACGTCAAGACAGAGCGACTGCATCTCTTTGATCAACACCTTGAAACTCTCGGGGATACCTGGCTCAGGAATGTTCTCTCCCTTGACGATCGCCTCGTAGACCTTGACTCTTCCGAGTACGTCGTCGGACTTGACGGTCAAAAGCTCCTGGAGCGCATAGGCGGCTCCGTAGGCCTCGAGCGCCCAGACCTCCATCTCACCAAAGCGCTGGCCACCGAACTGGGCTTTACCACCAAGGGGCTGCTGGGTGATCATGGAGTATGGACCTGTTGAACGTGCGTGGATCTTGTCATCGACAAGGTGCAAGAGCTTGAGGATGTACATGTAGCCAACACTGATCGGGTTGTCATAGGCAACTCCGGTGCGACCGTTGTACAACGTTGCCTTGCCTGTTATCTCGATCTGACGCGACTCACCGTCTGCGCCATCTGGGTGCAGGTCCTTGAAGATCTGCTGCATCGTCGAGTGACGACCTGCCTCTTCAACCTCGTCCCAGTGCGCTCCGTCAAATACCGGGGTTGCAACCCAGGTTGCGGGCTCGGTACGTGGACGGGTCTTGGTCTCGGTTCCGCGCATCGCAGCAACAGGTGTTGCCTCGCTTGGATTCTTTGAGGCCCAGCCCCATCGTGCGGCGTATCCGAGGTGCGACTCAAGAACTTGACCGACGTTCATTCGACTCGGTACACCAAGTGGATTCAAGATGATGTCAACCGGGGTGCCATCGGCCATATAAGGCATGTCCTCGACCGGCAAGATACGAGAGACAACACCCTTATTGCCGTGGCGACCTGCGAGCTTGTCGCCTTCGGAGATCTTGCGCTTCTGCGCAACGTACACGCGCACCAGCTGGTTGACTCCTGGAGGAAGTTCATGGGTGTCATCGCGGGTAAAGACCTGTACGTCAATGACCTTTCCGGACTCACCGTGGGGAACCTTGAGGCTCGTGTCACGTACGTCGCGCGCCTTCTCACCAAAGATCGCGCGGAGCAAGCGCTCCTCCGGAGTCAGTTCAGTCTCCCCCTTGGGAGTGACCTTTCCAACGAGGACGTCACCAGGTCCGACCTCTGCACCAATTCTGATGATGCCGCGCTCGTCAAGATCTCCGAGAATCTCCTCAGAGAGGTTGGGAATGTCACGGGTGATCTCCTCGGCACCAAGCTTGGTGTCGCGGGCATCGATCTCGTGTTTCTCGATATGAATCGAGGTAAGCACGTCGTCTTTGACGAGGCGCTCGGAGAGGATGATTGCGTCTTCGTAGTTGTAACCCTCCCATGGCATGAACGCCACGAGAAGATTCTTTCCAAGTGCAAGCTCTCCGTTGTGCGTCGAGGGACCATCGGCGATGATGTCACCATGTTCGACGACATCGCCCTCTGCGACAAGAAGCTTCTGATTGATACAGGTGTTCTGGTTCGAACGCTGAAACTTTGCAAGTGCATAGACCACACGACCAAGCGCGTGTCCGTTGCGGTCTTTCTCCCCTGACTTGTATTCAACGGTGACGGTATCGCCGGTAATGCGCGCGATCTTTCCAGAACCCTCAGAGACAATGACCTCGCCGGCATCTTGCGCGGCACGCGCCTCGATACCCGTTCCGACATAGGGAGCCTCTGGCACGAGAAGGGGAACGGCCTGCTTTTGCATGTTGGCGCCCATCAACGCGCGGTTGGCGTCGTCGTGTTCAACGAAAGGAATCAACGCGGTTGAGACCGAGACAATCTGCTTTGGCGAGACGTCCATCAGGTCGACCTCTGTTGGTGGCACGAAGTCCACCTCACTGGTCGAGCCGTAACTCGTCGTTGCTGCGCCGACGCGAACACCTGCACCTTGTGGTCCACGTCGCACGAGCACGCGGTCGGAGGTGAAGTTTCCCTTGTCATCGATAGTCGCAGAGGCCTGCGCGATGACGTACTCCTCTTCCTCGTCAGCTGCGAGGTAGACGATCTCGCTCGTAACCCGTCCCTTGACGACTTTACGATACGGCGTCTCGATGAAACCATGCGAGTTGACGCGCGCATATGAGGCGAGGTG
>DATLTI010000265.1:0-7666 GCA_035533675.1 Acidimicrobiales bacterium
GTTGGGTGTCTGCATGGACACCCAACATCTCTTTGCCTCAGGGGTTTCATACGAGACCCTTGCAAAGGCAGACACCGTCGTTCGCGAGATCAGAGAGACCGTCGGCCTCGAACGACTCTCGTGCCTGCATCTCAATGATTCAAAGGTTGCCTTTGGAACAAACAGAGACCGACACGAGAACCTTGGCGAGGGAGAGATCGGCGCGAACGCGCTCTCGTATCTCTTGAGCCATCCCGACATCCAGCACGCGCCAGCACTTCTTGAAGTTCCCGGCGATGGGAGCGGCCCGCGTGAGAGCGATGTTGCGATTGCGAAAAAGATTCTCGCAAAAGGACTGAAAAAGCGCGGAAAAAGCTAGCCCGTCACTCCGCAGCTGCTGCAATGACACTCGCTAGCGCAGGGTGAACGAGCAGACTGTCCGCGATGTCATCAACGCGAAGGTTCGCGTGCACCGCGAGTGCAATGACGCTGATCAGCTCAGCCGCGTGTGCACCAACAATTGACCCACCAAGGACTACCCCGGTATTTGGATCCGAGACCAGCTTCACAAATCCTCTGGGGTCCCCGTCGATCATCGCCTTTGCATTTACCGCAAAGGGAACCTTCGTTACCCGGATCTTCTGTCCAAGTGCAAATGCCTCTGCCTCGGCGAGACCGACATCGGCAATCTCTGGTTCGGTGAAGATAGCTGAGGCCGCCTTGTCATAGTCCAAGTGTCGGTGATCTCGCGTGTGCAGTCCCACGACATGCTCGGCAATCTTGCGGCCCTGCATCGCTGCTACCGAGGCGAGTTGGAGACGACCAGAGAGGTCACCTCCGGCGTAGATGTTCGCAATGTTTGTCTGACAGTGCTGGTTTACCGGGACATACCCAGCCTCATTCGATAGAACGCCCGCATTTTCGAGGCCCAGTCCCGCAGATGAGGGAACCGAGCCGATCGCAAGGAGCGCGTGACTTCCGACGATCACGCGGCCATCCTCACAAAAGACCGACACGCTGTCGTCGTCGCGCTTGAGACTCACCGCGCGTGCGCCCTTGACAAGGCTGACATTGCTTTCGAGAAAATCGGTCTCAAGCGCAGCTGCAACCTCGGGATCTTTTTGAGGAAGGACCTGCTGTCGCGAGACGACAAGCGACACCTTGCTGCCAAAGGAACGAAAGAGGTGGACAAATTCGACCCCGGTCACACCAGAGCCGATGACCACAAGATGTTCTGGGATAACTGCGGGAGGGTAGGCATGGCGAGTTACCAGAACCCTGTCACCGTCGACGTTCGCCCATTCAGGAACTCGCGGAGTCGAGCCAGTCGCGAGCAAGATCGCGTCAGCTTCAATGACGATCTCTGCGCCGTTACTACCTTCGGGAACTGCCACAACATGGTGATCGTCGCGCAGCGTTCCGGTACCCCTGATGATCTTGACCCCTTGGCCAAGCAGCTGTCGTTCAGTTGAGCTTGCGAGGCGCTCGGAAATCGAGGCAACACGCTCACGAAGAATCTCAAGATTCGGGCTCTCGTAGTGAAGTTCCATACCGAGCGCCTTCGACCGCCTCGCAAGCGAGCGCACGCCACCAGTGGCGATCATTGCCTTTGAGGGGATGCAGTCCCAAAGATTTGCTGCGCCGCCAATAACCTCTCGCTCGATAAGCGTCACGTGGGCACCGTGACGAGACGCGGTGGCCGCAGCCTCGACGCCTGCAGGCCCACCTCCGATTATGACGAACTTCACCGCTGCCATTGTGCACTCCTTGAGTTCCTCTCACGTTAATGCAAAAGCACATTTTCTATTTCTCGGACAACAGCCGCCCGAGGCGTGAAACAGACCTATGAGTCATAGGACACACGCCAGAAAGCGGTGACATTTGGATAGATGCCCACATTCACTAGAACCACCACCCCAGAGACTCATCATCACCATCTGAGTGGGAGGTTTCAGTGACGAACGGCATTCGCGATCTGCGAGAGACAGCGAGAACACCAAAGGGGCCACCTGCTTTCGCAGGCGGCCCCTCCTCGTTCATTCAATATTCAGGTAGTCGGCCCATCAGTTTCAAGTATCGAACAGATGGAAAACTAACTACTGACGGGTACTAGCCACCGATTGCGGCAAGATACTCAGTGACGCGACGAGCGCCGTTGAGATAGGCAACGTAGTCCTTCTTTGCCTTGTAGCCGGTCACGTAGCCCGTCGATTGTCCGATGCCTTCAAACCGCGTCATCAGGTTCGGGTTGTACGACGCCCACTTGAACGCTGCAGTAAGAGCTGCCTGAAGGGTCTTCGGGGTCTTTGGTGGTGCAAAGAAGACACGTTCGGTGTTTCCTGCAAGGTTCAAAACAGGAGCAGCGGCCTTCTGGGTCTTGTTGGCAATGTAGCTCTTGAACTGCTTCTCGGCCTGGATGTAGGTCGGGACGCCAACGAAGTTCGAGTAGTAGGTGTTGGTCTTCTGCAACGCAACGTTGATCAGAAGCGCCTTCGCCCTGCCAGCAGCAATGAACTTCGAGATGACCGAAACAGGATCGGTAATCACGCAGCCGTCACCACGGTTCCAGCCAGTCACAAGATCCGCAGACGAGGCGTAACCAGCGATCGCGCGGTAGTGGATTCCAAACACGCCATCGATCATCAACATGTTGAATGTCGTCGACCCGGTGGTCTGGATCAGTTCCACGACCGGGTTCGATGCCGAGTTGGCCTTCAGCAGTGCACCGAATCCGTTGTCCCAAGCCGAACACGCCGGGGAGACAATTGCTGCAGTTGCGGACTGGTCCGGTGCAGTTCCGCCGAGCATGACCTCTGAAGCTGCATTGAACGTGACGCCGGTGATCCCGAGGAGCTTGTCCTCGACAATCGGGCCAATGTTCATCCAGCCAACGGTCAATCCAGGGTTGGAGGTGTTGGTGCCGGCAACGTAGTTCATACCAGCAACGGTGTTACCGGCAGGAATGTTCTCGACGTTGACCGTCGCACCGAGGTACGCACCGATGTATGGAGCGTAGATACGCGCATCCTGGTCGAACCCACCGCCTGGCTTGTCTGGAGCAATGAACGTGATCGTCTTGCCCTTATAAAAATTGATTCCGGCACAGATCAGTTTGGCGTTCGGGCCAGCAACCTTGTAGCTATTTGCTGACTTACAAGACTTTCCGGAACTAACGGATGCAGACGCGATTGGTGCGACTGAAAACGCGGCCGCAACAACTAGCGCTCCACCTGCAAGCGTCCACCGCGTAACGGTAGAGCCGATTCTTCCCATCAAGGTTTACCCCCCTGTATATGTAAATATGTCCCCCCACCGTCACCGAGTCCAGTGAACTTGTGGGTAATGATGGTCTATCACCTTTGTTACGAACTCGTGACATATTGAATAAATATGTCACTTGAACAGGACTTTCATAGAGGTCCCATTCGAAACAGAGCGGATGTCCCAAAGCTGTTAGGTGGCTTGTTGCCAGGGCGCCTGATTGAATGAAACGACGCTCCAGCGCCCGACGGAAAACTTCAGCGTTGCAAAGGCATCGACCTGATTGAGGTTGAGACTACGGGTCAGCCAATATTTTCCTCTCTGGTTGTTGAGTTCCAGTACGGCCTCCCACACATTGACGTCAGCTTCAAGCTGGGCAGAGGTGCCATCGACATGCACTTTGAGCCACTTCACGATCTCCGCACCGCCAGGCGCAGAGACTCGTGGCTGAGCTCCCACTTCGCCATCGATAATTTGATTCATCTCCGCGACAGTGTCATTTTTCGCTCCATCGCCAAAGATCGAGGAGATTACTCGTCCTTGATCAAAACGCTCGCGCTCCGCGCGTCGCTGAGACACGACATTGATCCTTCCGGACCGGTCGATCCAGGAATACTGCGCACCAACCACACCGCTGCGATCTTTAGAGATGAGATGAGAGGTGAGCAACCAGGTCGAGGTCGACTCAGAAGACGGGGTAGGCGCCCCGAGATTCTCGACAAGGATGTTTGCCGCGAGAAATACCCGTTTGGTCGCACGGATCTGAGCAGGGGTTCCGGTCATTTTCGCGTACTGGGATGACCCGAAGACCACAACCGCGATGACAATTGCGATGACGATCAACATTGAGGTCGCGATGAGAAGGCGTGTACGTCTCGCAAGTTTCGTACGCGACCCTGCCTGATTGGACTGCGAGCGCTCGTATCGCAAGTAGGTTTTCCTTGTTCTTTCAACTCTTGTTACTTGGTCGTTCAGCTCTTGGCTGTGGTCCATCGTAGAAGACCAGCCTGAGGTTTGGATTCAACACCATTCAGCGTGATAGTCCGCGCGGTTCCATCCCTGCTTGCAGTGGCACAAAGAGGCACAGGAATCCACGGCTGTTGACTCATGGAGGACCATTTCATCAAACGCCGTAGCTTCACGTCACTTGCGTTCTCGGCTTCGAACAGCAACGATCAGTACATGGTCGCAAAAATAGGTACATATCGAGCGCAGGTAGGAACCCAGACTCGCGACCTTCCCATCGTTCCAATCGCGGATGACCTTGCCATTGCTTTACTGATCACGGTCGATCACGGTGTGAAGTTCATCGAACGTGCCGGGCAAGAACTTGCTGAGAGCCTGCGACGTTTCGATATCGACTGCGTCGTCTCCGTCGCGACAATGGGGATCCCTGTGGCGATGGAGGTCACCAGAGCTCTTGGTCTCGACGACTACATGATCTTGCAAAAGACTCCAAAGATCCATCTCGCAGATGCGATTGACGTTCCAGTTCGCTCCATCACGACGGCGACGAACCAGAGATTATTACTTGACAGAGAGCGGCTGATGGCCGTAGCGCACCGGCGGGTCGCCATCGTCGACGATGTGATTTCGACCGGTGCTTCAATTCATGCCGCACTGCGACTGTTGCGCGGCGTTGGAGCGAACCCTGTGGCAATTGGAGCGTTGCTCGCCGAGGCAAATTCTTGGAAGTCCATGCTTGGCGATGATGCCCAACTCGTTCAGATGCTCGGAAGAATTCCGCTATTTCGCACCAACTCCACGGGACAGCTCTACGAAGATTGGGAAGGATAGCGGCTCAGCTTGTCGCGGTCTCAGCTTCCGTGCCGTTGAGCTCTCTTCTGGCCAACACGTAGTACGCGACACCTGCAACCCCAATACCGCTAAAAATGCTGACATCTGCGCCGTGGGTGTGTGACGCCACCAGAGTGAGCCATCCTGGTACGGGAAACGTTGGAGCTAACCCCTCGAGCGCTGCAAACATACCGAGCAACTGGGCGATGACCGCGGCAGGGCGAAAACCAAAGAACGATCCGAAATATCGTGATCCGGAAGTGGTCTCCTGTAGTGCTCGGCTGTCGTAACGGAACCGGCGCATAGCCCAATCGAGGATATAGATTGCAAACCACGGCCCTATCCAGATGATCACGATGTCCGCAAAATCCTTCAGCAATGTATTGAATGTCGCGTCAAAGATCGCATAGACCGTGAGTGCCCCAGTCACACAGGTGTCAACGATAACTGCCTGCCAACGTTGGAGCGAGAAACCAATGGTCTGGAGTGTCACGCCAGACGAATAAAGGTCAAGACTGTTGATCGCAAAGAGCTGGACAATCGAAACAACAAGAACGGGTACGACAAAACCCGTAGGTACAACGTGTCCGTTCGCAAAGGCGCTGAACGGATTCGCGCTCGTGGCTATAGTGGTCGTGTAGGTACCAACCATGATGCCGATGATCATTACCAAAGTCTGGGGAACGCCGCTTCCGAGAAAAACCCAACCGATGATCGATGATCGCTTTGCTTCCTTGGGGAGATATCGCGAGTAGTCATTTCCATTTTCGGTCCAACCAAGTCCGCTCAGCGCGACAGTAAATGCAAGTCCAGCGAGCCAGGTCGACCAGCTCGCGACATGAGCCACGGTGTGAAAATGCGCCTTCGGCACAATGTAGGTGGCGAGGACGATGTAAAGCGCAAGAAAAGGAACCGCCAGCGCACGCAGGGTTTTGATGATGGTCTCATGTCCAAAGAGTGGAACGAGGAGTTGAATCGCCACCGCTATAAGGATGAATATTACTTTTAGACCAGATCCAACATGGACTCCGGCCCGTTCCGCGAGTACTTCGGCAGCGAGCACAATGAGGATCAGCCCCTCGGTCTCGAATCCAATCTGTGTTAACCAGTTGAAGAGCGCAATCAGTCTGGCGCCTCGCGATCCGAACGGTGCGCGATTGATAGTCATTGCCGTTGTACCAGCGATAGGTCCCTGCAGGCTGGCAATGCCAACTAGCACAAAAGAGCAGTTCCCGATGATTGTGAGAATAAGTGCCTGTGAAAAACTGAATCCAAATGTCATCAGGGCAATGCCATAAACGAAATACTCGACCTGAAAGCTTGCTCCCGCCCACATCGCGAAAAGGTCGCGCGGTTTCGCCCATCGCTCCTGTTCGGGGATGTAGTCAATGCCGTGTATTTCAATGTGAAGACGATGCGCTGTGTCCGAGCCGATCGTGCTTGGGTTGTCTTTCAGTTCAACGTCTCCCTATAACGAGTTGGCAACTTGGTGCTGGCCACCGTCACTCCTTGGTTGCAACAAAATTCGGGGTCACATTCATCTTCGGCTCGTACGGCGCAACTTCAATATCGCGCGCGACAATTTTCTGGTTCGCCCGCAATTCATCACGGCACGAGGTACAGGGCCCATAGAGCCTCTCGAGAACATCGCTATTACAGCGAGGACAGGAGAAGCTCAGAAGTTCAATGGAATTCTCTGGCGATGCCACACGCATACCGTAGCCAATAAGTATGCGTTGCACCGACCTTTTCTCGCGTCGCGCGGAGCGGACTGAAGGGTTATTTTGGTTTCGTTCGTCGCATATTTATGCGAGCTTCAGGCGTACCACCTTGGATCGCGTCTACGTCGATGATCACCGCTACCCCAGCCATGTCGGGATCGCGATCACGCTCTCCGATTGGGGTCTTGTCATAGACCGACTTCGAAATCTCTGGATCGGTCTCTACCCAGGCTCGGCCATAGATGAGATAGGTCGTTCTCGTCGAAGAATCTCGATACATCAAGGTGATCCGTGGATTTTGCGGGAGCGCACGCACAAGTCCGCCCTCGCGTTCGCGGATCCATATCGCGCATTGGTCCGAACTGTGCACCTGAGTGGAGCCCCGGAAAGATAGGTGGGGCTGCCCATCGTGATCGACATACGCGACGGTGATCGGTAATTTGTTCTCAAAAGCTCCATCGATCGTTGCAGCGAGATCCGCGTCGATGAATACCTGCGTCGTAGCTTCAGCCATCAATACCCCCAATTCGTATCCCCCACAAACCTTACCGGTGGATGAACACAAAATAATTGCCCTGTGACATTGCAAGAAAGTCATGAAATACTGAGACAATCAGCGCAGGATTCCGTCGATCCAAGAGGTGAGAGATGATTATCGGTGTCGGCCTTGACCAGCGCCTTGACCTTTCAATTGGAGAGTACGCCGCGCTGAGTTCGCCAGCGATTGATCGCGGCTTCGAGAGCATCTGGACAAACTCCATGGCGGTACCCGACGCATTCCACGTCTGCTCAGCTTGGTCTTCACACACCCAGGCTCTTACGGGTCACCCGGTCCGCACCGGCATCGCCGTCATCCCGGCCCCAAAATCCTGGCGTCTTGAGTCGCTTGCGAATCAGGCGGCAACCAT
>DATLTI010000266.1:0-9158 GCA_035533675.1 Acidimicrobiales bacterium
GGTCTATGACGGGCGCTTCAAGGACATCTTCGAAGAGACCTTTGAAAACGAATTCAAGGCTGAGTTTGCTGCACAGGGGTTGACCTATGAGCACCGTCTCATTGATGACATGGTCGCCGCAGCCCTGAAATGGGAGGGCGGTTACGTTTGGGCCTGCAAGAACTATGACGGAGACGTGCAGTCTGACACGGTGGCACAGGGATACGGATCGCTTGGCCTGATGACATCGGTGTTGATGACGCCTGACGGCAACACCATCGAGGCCGAGGCCGCGCACGGAACAGTCACCAGGCACTACCGCTTGCACCAGCAAGGGAAGCCGACGTCGACCAACCCGATTGCCTCGATCTTTGCCTGGACGCGTGGTCTCGCGTATCGAGGAAAGTTTGACAACACTCCTGAGGTCATCGCGTTCTCCGAGGCACTTGAGGCAGTCTGCATTGAAGCAGTCGAATCCGGTCAGATGACCAAGGATCTCTCAACGCTCATCTCTGCAGATACGCCATGGCTAACTACAGAGGAGTTTCTCGCAGCTCTTGACGAGCGGCTCAAGACAAAGATGGGTCTCTGATCGCTCCGGCGATCGCGCCGTCCTGGCGGCGCTGCTACCCGCCCCGAGCGAGGTCGATCGCTCGCCAGCAATAAACAGCTGCAACTGATCGATACGGACGAAGACGTTCACCCGCGAGCTCGAGTTGCTTAGGTGAGAGTTCTGGGGCTGAGTGGATCAATCCGTAGCCTTTGCGGACCCCAAGATCTCCGATCGGCCAGACATCGAGCCTTCGCAGCTGAAACATGAGAAACATCTGTGCGGTCCAAGGGCCGACGCCGCGGACTCCAGACAGTTCGTTGATGATCTCTTGGTCCTCGAGGCGGGCAAGTTCACGGTCGTCAAGTACGAGTGCCCCGCTGTGTGCACGCAGGGATAGATCTTGGAGTGCGAGGAATTTGTTGGCAGATACACCTGCGGCGCGGAGCTCCTCGGCACTCTTGTTCAAGATGCGCTCTGGGGTCACTTCGTCACCAAGAAGTGCAATCACGCGCCCGTGGATCGTCGCAGCCGCGCGCCCAGCGAGCTGCTGGTAAATGATCGCTCGTACCAGGTAGGCAAAATGGCCCGTCTTCGTCGGTGCGAAACGCACCGGGCCAACGTTGCCGATCGTGGACTTCAGGTGCCGATCCACGCGAGATAGATGCGCACACGCCTCTTTGACCGCGAGAGGCGTCGCGACCCGGAGGCTCATTGGTACGCTTTGACAGATCGAGGGGCAACTGGGAGCTTCGGGGTACCTGTCATTTCGAGAGCATATTCCAATGGCACAAGTGCAAAATCTTTCAGATGATTGATACCCTGTTTTCGCGAGCGCTGAAGAAGCGATAAAACCTGTTGATTTTCAGGCAGGAGACCTACCATTGCCGGAGGCGAACAAGCCCTCAACTGGCCAGGAAGAGGAGTGATGATCAAGGGATTCAAGAATTTTTTCATGCAGGGGCAGGTCATCGTCGTTTCGGTTGGTCTGGTCGTCGCCCTTGCTTTTAGCACGTTGATCAAGTCCTTTACTGACAATCTCATTACTCCGTTGGTGAACGCGGCCGCGGGCGGAGGCGCAAATGGAAAGGGCATTGGCTGGACACTGAACAGTCAACGCATTGACCTCGGCGCGTTTATCTCTTCGATTGTTTATTTCATGATCTTCATGGCGGTTGTTTATTTCGTCATCGTCGTGCCGTATCGCGCCTATATGCGAAAGCGAGGCACAACGGTATTTGGTGACCCTCCGCCGACCAAGACCTGTCCTAGCTGTCTTTCAGGAGATATTCCGTTTGCAGCATCAAAATGCAGATACTGCGGGACGGACCTCACGGTTTCAGCCTGAGCCAACCGCGGTTGAGGGTTGGATTTCGCTCAAGCGCATCAGCTGGTGAACTCTCGATTCCTCTGATTGATACGAGACCACCAACACCGAACAATCATCATTGAGCCAGTCGTCAGGACGTGAAGTCGCGGCTGTTGCATCGTGGCGAGTGCTCAAAGGAGCGCCATCACTGGAACTGCGCCAAGCAGGGTAATAAATAAGGCTCCGACTGCGATAAATGTCCGAAGCGACTGGATCGGATCACGTTCGATCTTGGAACGAAGTGTCGAAATCGATCCCCTTGCACTCAAGTTGAGTGGAGCGATTTCGAAGCCTTGAATGGAGGCATCTGTCTCGGTCGCAAGATAGCCACCAAAGAGCAAGAGCGCGATCGGGATCATGCTGTTGGGGTCGGTTCCCACGCCACCAAAGAAGCCAAGGTCTTGGATTGAGACCCAGACGGCAACCGATATGACGAGATAGAGGATCACAAAGGGAAGCAGCGGAAGAGCACCCAAGAGGACCCTCGGCCTTCCATCTCGCATCGTGCAAAAAAGGAACATGCACCCAAGCAGACCGATCAGCAGAACGACAACAAGATTGAGCGCGAAACCATGGCTGGTGCTTAGGCTCGCGACGTGTTCCACGACTGACCTGAAAAGCTTTGGCTGAGGTGATTGAGCCATGATCTTCAGCATCCGCGGGAGCGTTCCGGAAAATGAGGTTTTATCGGTTCGACCGTGCCAGAAGCCGCGACCCGGCCAGGCCTGGACAATTGCCATGATGATCAAGAAGGCACCGAGCGAGCGGACTATCTCAAGTCCGAGCCGAGCCGAGCTCCAGAACCGGTCAGGCAGTCCTACGAGGATTCCGATCACGAGATAGACAAGAGCAGCGCCGGGCGCTCCAAAGAGCCACGAGTATCCGGGAGCTAAGAGACCCCCAAAGACTTCGCCAAAAATCCATATGACAAGAGCCCAGCACACGCTGGCATATCCCCCGACCCGAGACAGCAGTCCGCGAGACGCGCTAAGCAACCAGAGGGCAAGCCCAATCTGGATCCAGAAAACTGCTGTCGCCGCTGTTACCGGATGGCTGTTCCACACGACAATTGCTTGGTTGGTGAACCTCGTGACCCAGCTCGAGGAGGCAGAGGCGACCGGCTTGATAACGGCATTCGCAAGTGAAGCGGGAATTGCCGACTGGCTCTGCAGAAGGCCGTCTAAGAGCCAGAGTCCACCGAGGGAGATACGCAGGAGACGTCTTGCGACCGGTTCAGCTGGCATCGACGGAGCACGCAGTGCCGTGCCCTGATGATCTCTTGCACGGGCTCTCAACGCGGCGAGGCGCAGGAGATTCCATAAGACAAACAGCACTACAAGCACCGCTAGAACGATGAACCATTGATGCAAGAGCGAGCGGTGAAACGCGACAGCGAGGGCTGACGACGCCGAATTCCCGTGATCTCCACCCATTCCCGGCATGGTTCACGCTCCTCCGATATTGATGCTGGTCGGCGAACGCGAGCTGGGTCAGGCTTTCCAGAGCAACTTGCGATCGGTGCCTGTCAAGTTAGTGCTCGCGCATTATCGTCCAAGACAGCGCTCACGACACGTCGATTTCAGTGGTGTTCTTGGTCCGCAAACCCAACCAGAAGATGCTCAAGCATGCCTTGTGACAGAGCGCAGCTGTGCTGGCGCGCCAAGGTAGATCGCTATTGATTTCCAAGGACGCTATCGGAGGAGTGAGCTCGAAACGTCCGATGCTCAGTTGGGGTTCCTGCAGGAAAGGTGACGGGCACGCGGATCTGATTTGTCTGGTGGCGTGAGGAAAAATTGCTTGAGCGGCTAGCATTGGATTACCCCTCTACCCTCCGTCTTTCAACCTTTGTTACCAGAAAGTGCGAGATGACCGAAACAAAGCAATCAGAGCTTCCATCAGACTTTGACTCGTTCGCGCGCGACGTGCGCAGTCTTGCCCGGGAGCGAAACGCAATCGTGCTCGCCCATAACTATCAAGTGCCGTGGATCCAAGACGTAGCTGATTATGTGGGTGATTCACTCGCGCTTTCGAGAATTGCTGCGGAAAGCGACGCAGAGACGATTGTCTTTTGTGGAGTGCACTTTATGGCTGAGACGGCAAAGATCCTCTCGCCAGAAAAGACTGTGCTTATTCCTGATCCAAATGCAGGGTGTTCCTTGGCGGACACAATCACAGCCGAGCAGGTAGTCGCATGGAAGAGGGAACACCCTGGAGCGATTGTTGTCGCCTATGTCAACACGAGTGCAGCTGTCAAAGCTGAGGTGGATCTCTGCTGCACCTCTTCCAATGCGGTCGATATTGTCGAGTCATTGCCTGAGGATGCGGAGATCCTCTTTCTTCCTGATTACTTTCTTGGCGCTCATGTTGCCAGGATGACTGGTCGAAATGTGTCGCTCTGGATGGGTGAATGCCACGTTCACGCGGGAATCACTCCAGTCGCACTCAGGAGTCGCCTTGAAGAATTTCCGGACTCACAACTGCTTGTCCACCCTGAGTGTGGTTGCACCTCCGCGGCGCTGTATCTTGTCGGATCGGGAGAGATTCCCGTTGAGCGGACTCATATCGTTTCTACGGGATCAATGGTGGATTTCGCGAAGAAAGCGGGAGACGCCCACGTGCTTGTCGCGACCGAGACTGGAATCATCCACCAACTGCAGGCCGCCAATCCGCGAGCGACCTTTGAAGCCGTCAACCCAGCTGCGGTGTGCAGGTATATGAAGATGATTACTCCTGAGAAGTTGCTGAATTGTCTGAGGGACAGGGAAATGACCTCTTATTACGAGGTGACGGTGGATGAGCAGATTCGATCACGCGCCTTGAAGGCAGTCGAGGCAATGATCGCAATCGGTACCTCTTCGAGTTTTGGCGAGTAACGAGCGGCTTCGAAGCGTGACGCGAGATGAGGGCCGGTTCGTCTCTCGGGCGACGCTTGATGGCGCGGCCACGCTTGAGTGCGATGTTGCGATATTTGGATCGGGAATTGCAGGACTCACGGTCGCGTGCGCGCTGTCGGACACACTGAGGACTCTTGTATTTTCAAAGGGTTCATATGGTGACGGTTCTACTCCCTATGCTCAGGGGGGAATTGCGGCCGCGGTGGGAGCCGACGACGAACCTTCGATTCACGCGAATGACACGTTGATTGCTGCGGTCGGAATCGCCGATTCCGGCGCAGTCGCCACCCTTACCTCAGAGGCACCTGACGCGATTGCTTTCCTTGAGAAGACGGGTACGAAGTTTGACCGGGTCGACGGTCAACTTGCCCTGACACTTGAAGGTGGTCATTCGCGGCGCAGAATTGTCCACGCTGGCGGTGACGCGACAGGTGCCGAAATATCTCGATCGCTGTTCACCGCTGTCGAATCACGAAATATTTCCATCTTGAACGAGGCGTTCCTTGTCGATCTCCTACTTGATCCCCAAGGTCAGGCAGCAGGTGCAGTAGTGCTCATCGACGGCAAGATCTGTCTGGTGCGCTTCTCCTTTGCCGTTCTCGCCTCCGGGGGAGCAGGTCAAATGTTCTCTGCAACAACGAGTCCTGCCTCATGCACCGGTGACGGAATGGCAGTCGCCTTTCGCGCGGGTGCTGAATTAGCCGACATGGAGTTTGTACAGTTCCATCCCACCGTACTGGTGAGCGATCGAGACCCACGCCCGCTGATCTCTGAGGCGCTTCGTGGCGAGGGGGCAGTGCTACGTGATGGCCAGGGCAATTTGGTCATGGAAGGAGTGCATCCTCAGGGTGACCTTGCCCCACGCGACGTGGTCTCGCGCCATATGGCCGAACTCATGACCGTCCAAGGTGTTGATCGGCTCTATCTTGATGCCCGTTCTATTGCCGCGATGATGCCGACGCGTTTTCCGACCATATCCGCGTCCTTGAGACAGATTGGATTGGATCCAACGCATGACCAGATACCAGTGTCGCCCGCCTCGCATTACAGCATTGGTGGCGTAAGGACCTCGATTGACGGACTCACCTCGATAGCTCGGCTTTACAGTGTGGGCGAGACTGCCTCGGTCGGTATTCACGGTGCGAACCGCCTTGGCTCAAACTCGTTGCTTGAGGGAGTGGTGTTCGGGCGTCGGATTGCACAACATATTGCCTCTGCTCAGTGTCGTACGTTGAGCACGGATTTTGATGACGTTCCCCGTCAATCGCGGGGTTCACAGATTCCGCCAACGCAGATCTCGATTCGGCGTGAAATGGATCTTCACGCTGGAGTTGTGCGTGACAAGAATGGACTCGAACTCTTGCTTGATTTGCTCATGGATCAGATCAACAGTGAAGTAACGTGTGATCAAACGAGCATTGAGCAAGCGAACATGCGGTTGCTGAGTGAGTTGGTTGTGCGGTCAGCACTCTCTCGGGAAGAATCGAGGGGAGCACATTTTCGAAGCGATATTCCCAATACGGAGAAGACTTGGCAGATAAGGCAGTTGATCTCCCGGGTGGGAGATCAGGAACCAAAGGTCAGCGCGTTGGCCGTAGATCAATCTGACTGATCACAATTTCATCGATGTCCTATGCGTCGCGACGGCGTACAAAATTGCTTGCACGAAAGGTCATGACGTCGGTTCCCTCCGAGTTTCTCGCGATGAATGTGCTTGTCAGGATCCCTCGATCCGGTTTGGACAGTGAGACGCGCATTGCCTCGATCTTGGCCACCACATTGATCTGCTCGTCCGGGTGTATTGGATGAGTCCAAGCGATGGCTTCGACCCCGGGGGAGGGGAGGCTCGCAACGCGCGAGAGGAAATTATCAGCGATTAGGCGCATAGTGAGACAGGCGGTATGCCAACCACTCGCGACCACGCCGCCACTGACCGAAGGGTCGGTGTGCATTGGCTGCGGGTCGTAATGGGTGGCGAATGCAATGATTTCATTCTCATCAATCGAAAAGGCGCCACATTCATACACCTCTCCTACGCGGTAGTCCTCGTAATAACGATTGTCTGAGGGAGGAAGATAGCCAGTGATTGTCTCATCACCCGTCATGGTTGTTCCCTGCTCAATATTGCTCTAGTGCGGAGATGCGATTGTCCAGGCATTGCTACCTCTCTTCGACACGATCAGCGCCGGTAAGGGTCGATGCTTCAAGTGCCGTATCGGTTGTCGTCCTTCTTGCCACGAGTAGCCATACTCCGCAAAGCGCTACACCAATCCACCACGCAACATGAAGAGCGTCGGTATAAGAAGATGCGGCAATCTGGTGGATCTGGCGTGATGAGCTACCAAAGTTTTGGCTGAGACTTCCAATTCCAGATTGTTCCACTCGATCCTGTAGGAAAGTTGACAGGCGAAGCGGGGACAGATTCGTCGAAAGCTCGCGGTGCAAAGAGGTAACAGCGATTGAACCAAGCACGGCTACTCCGAGCACGCTTCCAATCTGGCGAGAGGTTGACGTGATCGCCGACGCGACGCCCGCCTGCTTTGCTGGCATAGAGGCGACTGAGGTATGGGTAATTGTCGGATTCACCGTTCCGAGAGATACCCCAAGCAAGGCGTAGGCGAAAAAGAGATAGCCCTCTGAAGTCGATGGATGCGTGAAGAGCAGCATGACATACGCGGCCATGGCGAGAGGCGCGGAAAATGTCATGGCAAATTTCGGACCGTGCGTTGAAAGATACCTACCTGATATTGGAGCGCAGATTGCGATCGCAATCATGAGCGGCAGGGTAAACAGACCCGCGTGAAAGGCCGAGAGACCTCGTACCTGTTGTAGATAGATGGTGTTGAGAAAGAGAAAACCCGTCATCAGGATGAAGGTAATGACAGCGAGCACATTTGCTCCAGCAAATGCGGTATTCGAAAAGAAACGGATCTCAAAGAGCGGCTCCACCTGTCGGGCCTCGGTCCACAAGAACAGAAGAAAGAGCGCCGCCGAGACTGTAAAGCCAAGTAGGACCAAGGGAGAGGTCCAGCCTCGGCCTGGTGCTTCGATGATTGAAAATATCAATAGTCCCAGGAAGGCGATGATGAGCACCTGTCCCTTGAGGTCAATCGAACGGGGATTCTCGGCGACTGATTCAGGGATGAAGACAAGGGCAAACACGATTCCGGTCAGACCGACGGGAATATTTACAAGAAATATCGACCGCCACCCTATGCTGTCAATCAAGATGCCACCTACCAGCGGTCCGCAGGCGCACGCGATTCCGTAGACACCGCTCCAGATACCGATCGCACGCGCGAGGTCTTTGTGGTTGGTGAATATATTTCGTACGATCGAAAGCGTGGCTGGTACCAACATCGCGCCACCCACTCCGGTGACCATTCGAGCAATCACGAGCTCAGTCACGTTGCCTGACATTGAACAGCCGAGTGATCCGATGATAAAGATCACGAGACCAGTCACGAGTACCCGACGACGGCCAATCCGATCCGCGAGCGAACCGGCGAGAATGAGAAGACACGTTAAGACAAGGAGAAAACTGTCGACTATCCACTGCAGCGCTGCTTCATCGGCGTTGAAGGCATGTTGGAGGACCGGGAGCGCAACATTCAAGATCGTGCTGTCGAGGTAGTTCATGAAAAGGCTGACACAACAGATCAGCAAAATGACGTGCTTGCGTGCCTCAGAGGGTGCCGAAGATAGAGAGGCATCACCCTGGACCAGCTGTTCTACGCGGTTCAACAGATCTCCTGAGTCATGTCGTGGTCCTTCACGCTAGTTCTTGACACTTGGTCATGAAGTGACGATGCGGATGACGTGCTTGGTTGAGCTTGACCGAGAGCCGCGTATTCATTCTTCCCCGGAGTAATCTTCGTTGATGGGGGTATTTGTCGACATCACGCCTTTGCGTAAATTTCCTCAATTTCGACGTCTCTGGATCGGGTACGTCATTTCCCTGCTTGGTTCACAGATCACGATTGTTGCTGTTGCATACCAGATCTATCGCATGACCGGTTCGTCTCTTGATGTGGGCCTCATCAGCCTTGTGCAGCTTGGTCCAGCTCTGATCGGGTCTCTCCTTGGTGGCCCACTCGCTGATGCCATGGACCGTCGCCGTCTCCTGATCATCACCCAGGTGGTGATGGCTGTCTCCAGCGTTGGCCTGGCGCTCAACGCGATATCGCATCATCCGGCAATATGGCCGATCTACGTTCTCGCTGCGATCACCGCTGGAGCCAATGGCTGTGATAGTCCAACTCGAATGGCACTGATGATCACCCTCGTCGACAGAGAATCGCTCGCCGCAGCGAGCTCGATCCGTCAACTTCTCCAACAGCTCTCCTACATTGTTGGGCCAGTTGTT
>DATLTI010000267.1:0-9724 GCA_035533675.1 Acidimicrobiales bacterium
CCGGCATCTCCTTCGAACACGCCCTCGTAACTCTCTTTGAATCCTGAGGTCTTGACGGCGTTGCGCACCGTGGTTGCGACCTCTTCGGTGGTGGGCCAGATGTCTTTGAGAAAGACGGGCTGGTTGTCATGGTCAAGAGCGAGAGGTTCGTTGTAGATGTCGATGTCCATCGTGCCAGCCAGTGCGTACGCGACAACGAGCGGTGGAGAGGCGAGATAGTTCATCCGGACCTCGGGGTGGATGCGTCCCTCGAAGTTCCTGTTCCCAGAGAGAACCGCAACCGCAGCGAGGTCGTTGTCATTGATTGCCTTCGAGATCTCTGGCTCAAGAGGGCCAGAGTTACCAATGCAGGTCGTACAACCAAAGCCTACGACGCCAAATCCCAGCTTCTCGAGATAGGGAAGGAGCTCGGCGCGCTCGTAGTAGTCGACAACCGCTCGCGAGCCAGGTGCCAAAGAGGTCTTCACCCACGGCTTTGCCATGATGCCTCGCTCGATGGCCTTTTTTGCGAGAAGGCCGGCAGCGATCATCACCTGAGGGTTTGAGGTGTTTGTGCAGCTGGTGATCGCAGCGATGACCACGCGACCATGCTCGAGATCAAAGACAGATCCATTGGCGAGGGTGACGGGGATCTTTACCGACGAGTGCCCCTTTTCCGGGAGCGATTTTGTGAGCGCCTCGCGGTACATGGACTTTGACTGATCGAGTGGAACCCGGTCCTGGGGGCGTGATGGACCGGCGAGACTTGGCACCACGGTCGACAGGTCGAGCGAGAGGTGCTCGGAGTAGACCGGCTCGATGTCGGGGTTGTGCCACATTCCCTGTTCTTTGGCGTACGCCTCGACGAGCTGGACCTGCTCCTCTGTGCGACCAGTGAGTCGCAGATAGGTGAGCGTCTGCTCGTCGATCGGGAAGATGGTGATCGTCGAGCCATATTCGGGAGACATGTTGCCGATGGTGGCGCGGTTCTCGACCGGAAGGTTTGCAATTCCTGGTCCGTAGCACTCGACAAACTTGCCGACGACGCCGTGGTTTCTGAGTAGCTCTGCGAGCGTGAGCACGAGGTCAGTTGCGGTCGAACCCTCGGGGAGCTCGCCCTCGAGACGAAGTCCGACGACCTTGGGAACGAGCATTGAGATCGGCTGACCAAGCATTGCTGCCTCAGCCTCGATGCCGCCTACTCCCCATGCGACAACCGAGAGGCCATTCGCCATTGGCGTGTGCGAGTCGGTTCCAACGACGGTGTCGGGGTATGCGTTGCCAGATCCGTCGGAGAAGACGACCTGGGAGAGGAGTTCGAGGTTGACCTGGTGACAGATCCCAATGTCTGGTGGGATCAGCCGGAAGTTCGAAAACGCCTGTTGCCCCCATTTCAGGAACCGGTAGCGCTCGATGTTTCGCTCTGCCTCGAGTCGGGCATTGATCGCAAAGGCATCGGGTCGGCCAGCCGAGTCGACGACGACCGAATGATCGATGACAAGATCGACAGGAACCTGGGGGTTGACAAGATCAGAGGATCCACCGAGCGCCTCGACAGCATCGCGAAGTACCGCAAGATCGACGACGCAGGGAACCCCGGTGAGGTCCTGTAACAAGATGCGCGCCGGGGAGTAGGCGATCTCTCGTTCACCGGCTCCGTTTGTGGCAAAGTCTGCGAGCGAGGCGATGTCCTCTTCGCGGACGTTGACGCTGTCTTCATTGCGAAGGAGGTTCTCCAAAAGAACCTTGATCGAATAGGGCAGATGATCGATGTCATGACGGTCGCTGAGCGCATTCAGGCGAAAGATCGCATAGCTTCTGTCGCCGACGTTCAGGGTTCCCTTTGCCGCAAAGCTGTTCTGTGTCATTTCGCCCTCCACTGCGCGCGATGCGCATACCCCTTCGACGCTAATGGCTCTGGCGCGTCTGGTCATATACGCAGGTAAAACGGTAGTTCGCTTCGAGTCATCGTCGAGGAAACTATCTCTGTCAATTCGGCATATGACGAAGTTATGAGTCAGTAGTAAGAAAGTACCGACGATCGGACCATCTCCGGTGGTCCGCAATCACTCTTGAGGAGCGTTCATGAGATCCGTGCAGTTCTGGGACGCGACGGTCAGGTGAGCGTGTTCGAACCCGCCGGACTGGTCGTTGATATCGACAATGTCACGGTCGTCGTCAACGGGCGGGCAACCCTCGGCCCCATCAGCGTGAAGATCGCTGCGCGCGAGCACTGGGCGTTGATTGGACCAAATGGCGCGGGCAAGACGACTCTGTTGTCACTCGCTGGCGCGGAGCGTCATCCGACGACAGGACAGGTGCACGTGCTTGGAGAGCTGATCGGAAGGACCGATCTGCGTGAACTGCGAAAGCACATTGGATCGGTCGGACATCTTGTTGCTGACCGTCTCCCAAGAGATGCAACCGCGCGCGAGGTGGTATTGACCGGTCGTGACAGCACGCTTGCAACATGGTGGTCAACGTTCAGTGAACAAGATGAGGCCCACGCCATTGAACTCTTGCATCAGATGCGCTGTGACCGGATCGTCGATCAGCACTTTGGCCGGTGCTCCCAGGGCGAACGCCAGCGGATCCTGCTCGCCCGTTCTCTGTTTGGACGCCATCCACTGTTGTTGCTCGATGAGCCAGCGCTCGGTGTCGATCTTCCCGGTCGCGAATCTCTGATCGAGGCGCTTGACGATCTTGCCGCGTCAAAGAGTCCACCGGTAACGGTGCATGTTGTCCATACCCTTGAAGAGCTTCCCCGTTCGACCTCACACATGTTGATGCTGCGTGACGGGAGAGTCGTTGCCTCCGGGCCGATCGACGATGTCTGCTCCGACGATCAATTGAGTGAATGTTTTGGAATCCCAATGCGCGTCTCGCGTATTGATGGCCGACTTCATGCAACTGCGACACCCTCTTGGTGATCGACCGCCCGCCTTGGCACACCTCGCATTGGGAGAATCGGAGCGGTGAATTCAGTGACGGCCCCCGGCGAGTGATGAACCGGTTTCAAGCAGTGACTTCAGGTCGCTCAACACCCAGCTCCAGCCTCCGCCGCCGCCATGCTCTTCAAGACCTCCCGACACCAGCGCGGCAAGTTTTGGCGCGTTCTGGAGTTCGTGGGTCACGGTCAGTCGCGTCACAGAATCCTTTGTCGGTGCAATCTCATAGGTGAGGCGGGTGAATCCCTCGGCCATTGCCTCTTGGTCCATCGCCAACCGCCAGGTCTGCACGAGTCTGTGCGGCGCATCGACCTCAAGCACCTCGCCTTCGACGGCGATGTCGGGCGCTCCCATTTCGCGCATCCCTTGGTTCGACAGACTCAAATACTTGCCACCTGGTCGAAGGTCGTATTCATCGCGCGTGCCGTAGCCATACTTTTCCGTCCATTCGGGCTTGGTGATCGCATCCCAGATCGCCTCCGGCGTTGCCTTGATGTAGATCCGAAAGATCTGCGTTGCACCCGTGTTGTTGCCTGTGCTCATGCCCCTGCCTCCAGTGTGTTTTTGAGATCAATAAGTGCGGTGACCCTGGTTTCGGTGTACTTGTCGATCCAGCGGTCGTGGATGAGCCGAATCGGAATCGGGTTCAAAAAGTGCAGCTTCTCGCGTCCATCTCTCCGCGTGACGATGAGATTTGCCGCCTCGAGCACCCGCAGGTGTTTCATGACCCCAAAACGCGTCATCTCGAGACCGACCTCAAGCTCAGAGAGGGACATGGAGTCTCTCTCAAACAGACGGTCGAGAAGCTCCCGCCGCGTCGGATCGGCGAGTGCCTTAAAGACGGCATTGCGGTCGTCCGCGTCATGATCATCCACTCGGTCAGGATATGTGACTAAATAGGGCGGATATACCTTGGCTGTATAAACCAGCATGGAAACGCCTTTATCGCCAGCGCCACGCGAAAATTACTTTGGCAGTTCATAAGGTGTCCAGGATACGCACGATGAACTCCCCATTATGGAAACTTGCGACTGAGTTCACTCAAGATGAAGGTCGCCTATCACGCGACTCGGGCGACCTCAACGATGATCCTTTGGGCGAACTGCCCCGCGCGCATCAGGGTCTCGCGGATGTCATCCCGCGTGGCAGCTTCCTTCACAAGTATCTGCTGCAAAAAGTGGACCTCCACATCCACGTCCCGTTCACGTCGAGGCTCAGGCAGGTCGAGCCGAAACACCTCTGCGCCGTCTTCAAAGGGACCAGGCTTGATATCGGCGCGCCACACCTTGTCAACGGGAAATCCCGGCTTGATATCGATCTTGGTCTCTCCCATCACGGTCGCCGCAACGGCCGTATGTATCAACCGGTGCTTGTCCCGATTGTTGATCCAGCCAAGGAGGGCGAGGGGAGCTTCCTTGGGTGTGTCATGAGTCTGGTACGGCTGACGAATACGGATTTCAGTGACCACGTCGTCACTGATCCCACCCAACCACCCACTAGCTATGGCCTTGTCCCAAGCAGTTTCGGACGTAGCGAGCGGGCAAGAGAGGTTCCACTCGACCTTCTTGTAATTAGCCGCGCTGAGCTGTTTACGGGCGACGGCGTGAACCAGATGATCCAATGCCGACCGGAGATTCTGCGCACTATCGCCAATGATTACTCCGAAGCGGAGATGATCGGGTTCCCGATACACCTCAAAGGTGGCGGAATGGATGCGACCATCAGGATTGCTCTTACTTTTGAGTCCTGCCGGATAGGTCTTACACCAGGCATCGATTGCCTGATTGAGGGCGTCCAGGTGGAAGTATGCCCGGTCGAGTTTGGCGTAAATGTTGCTCAGATCAAGACTGGACATGGCCTACCCTTGGAGGAAGATGGACAAGAAACCGAAGAACAGAAAAACACAAACAACACCGAAAGGCGCGACGATCCCAGTCCCGACTCGCGGGAGCTTCTTCCATGACCTCGCAAAGGTCGCAAAGCCACGGAAGAAGCCCGCAGAATCACCTGCTGAACAGAGCGGCTCGGACGATCAACTCTTGGAATAGCGCTTTGCGGTTCATGCCTTGTCCGGCTGGACCGCGGCGGTTGTATCTCCACGCGTATTCGTTCAAGTATCCCTGCAACCACTTCGCGGAGACGTGGAAGTGAGTACCCGAGACGCCACGCTTTACCAGCGACCAGAAACCCTCGATGGTCTGAGTGTGGATATCCCCGCTTACGTAGACAGCTTGCGAGTGTTGGATTGTCTGGTGATACCAGCCTTCTTTTTCCAAGTGGTCGTACATACGAGCATCATCGGTATAGAGCGCAGTCCCCGGTTCGATGTCCACGAGGATGTGCTTCTTGACCTCAGGGAGCATCTGACGTGGAACCACATAGGCGCGCACTTCGCCACCACGTTGCACCATGCCAAAGACAGGAACCTTACGCTCTCTGGACCACTTTTGCGCCGCTACACTCCTGTTCGCCGCCGTTGCCCACTGAGCGCGATCCGAGGCTCGTGGACGACGCCCGAAGTACGTCTCGTCCATTTCGACCTTGCCGGAGAGCTGTTCGTCGTCATCGTCTTGAACCATCAGCTCATTGCGAATCATGGTGAACATGCGCCACGCGGTCTTGTAGGTAACTCCAAGTTCGCGCTCAAGTTGCTTGGCAGAGATGCCACAACGAGTGCTGGTCATCAGGTACATCGCATAGAACCAGAGTTGGAGCGACGTGGACGACTTGTGAAAGATCGTTCCCGCAGTCGGGTGGACGTGGTGACCACAGGCGGTGCAGGTCCACGATTGGCGCTGCTGCTTGGTCGCATAGCGCTTGAACTCGCGGATTTCCTCACAATGCTCACAGTGGGCATTGTTGGCGTCATCGAGCGCGCAGCGGGTGCGCCACAGCCATTGCAGGCATGTCTCGTCGTCAGGGAAGTCTTTTATGAACTCAGCCAGCGTGTAGGACGATTCCGACGCTACCGAGCGCTTTGGGTCTTTGCGGTTTCCTGGGGCCATGAATCCAGTATGGCACGCTGCGTTTATACAGTCAAGGTATATCCGCCCTAAATAGTCACATATCAAGTCATTCGTATTTCTCGAGGGGGGAGGTTGAGTCACGAACAGGTACGGACAATCGGTTCGATGGTGCCAAACTGTCTGGCGAATCCATTAAAACGGAGTGGTGACCAATTTTTCTTGCGGCGACAAAGTCCTTTTTCGATGAGCGAACTGGCAGATGAGCAAGTTGGCGGACCCCAGCTGCAATTGACGCATCGGCGTGTCATGGTTGTCATGGGCGCGTTGATGCTTGGGATGTTTCTGGCAGCGCTTGACCAGACGATTGTTGCGACGGCACTTCCGACGATTGTCGCTGACCTCAATGGTGCGTCGCATCTTTCCTGGATCGTTGTCGCGTATCTTCTCGCATCGACGGTCTCGACACCTCTGTGGGGAAAGCTCGGCGACCAGTACGGGCGCAAGGTCTTCTATCAGGGCGCGATCCTCATCTTTCTTCTTGGGTCGGTGCTCTCTGGACTGAGTCATTCGATGATCGAGCTGATTCTCTTTCGGTCGATTCAGGGACTCGGTGGAGGGGGACTGATGGTCGGGACTCAGGCGATTGTCGGCGACATCGTCTCACCGCGAGATCGCGGTCGTTACCAAGGCCTCTTCGGTGCGGTCTTTGGAGTGGCGAGCGTGATCGGTCCACTGCTTGGTGGAGTCTTCGTTGAACAGCTCTCATGGCGCTGGATTTTTTACATCAATGTTCCTGTCGGAGCGATTGCGCTTGTGGTCATCGCGATGCAGGTACCCGGAAACCTCCGGCGAGTTCATCACATCATCGACTACGCGGGAACGGTCGTTCATGTGCTTGCAACAACGATGCTGGTGTTGTTCACCAGCCTCGGCGGCACGACCTATGCCTGGGGATCGTTTCCGATCATCTTCTTTGGCACGGCTGGTGTCGCGTTCACTGTGGTGTTCGCATTTGTCGAGCGTCGCGCAGCTGAACCGGTATTGCCTCTGCACCTTTTTGCGATCCGAACCTTCTGGGTCGCAAATGTCGTTGGATTCATTGTCGGATTTGCGATGTTTGGCGCAATTACCTACCTTCCTCTGTTCTTCCAGATTGCGCACGGAGATTCACCGACGATCTCTGGCCTTGAGCTGATGCCGGTGATGGGCGGGATGGTGATTGTCTCGATCGGTGCAGGTCAATACATCAGCCGGAGTGGGAAGTACCGCGCCTTCCCGATTGTCGGCACCGCGCTTATGACGATCGGCCTGCTGTTGTTATCGCGCATGGGTATCCACACGAATCCGATTTACTCTGCTTTGTCCATGCTCGTGCTTGGCATGGGACTTGGCTCAGTAATGCAGATCCTCGTGCTTGTTGTGCAAAACGCCGTGCCCTATTCCGAACTTGGTGTCGCAACCTCAGGCGCAACGTTCTTCCGTTCGATCGGAGGTTCATTCGGCGCAGCGGTGTTTGGTGCAATCTTTTCGAACGTATTGGTCGGCAATCTCGTTCGCCATCTCGGCGGCGCAAAGTTACCGTCGGGTCTTTCGAGTTCGGGTATCACTCCGGCAATTCTTGACAGGCTCCCAACGCTCGTCCGGCATGGTCTGGTCTCTGCCTATGCCGAGTCGATCCAGACAGTGTTCGTAATCGCCGCGCCGATCGCGGTCATCGCGTTCTTCTTTGCCTGGTTCATTCCACACGTCGAATTGAGTCGCAAGATTTCTGAGCGAACGGTTGCAAATGAGGCTGGACCAACGCTTGACGATGTGGTGACGATTGAGGTCCATTAACTCGCAATCGCCTCATCGAGTCGCTGCGCTGCCCGTCTTGCATTTGGACGCGTAGTATCGCATCCGTGGATGAACAGCAGCAGCTCAAGAGCCGAATCATTGTGCTCGCCGTGGCGGCATTGGTGGTTACCGCGCTGCTCGGTACGGTGCTCGCACTCATCATTGCCAGACGTCACCAGAACGCGTTGCCAACTGTCAGTGCCGTGCAGCCAGCTGATCGCACCGTGCCGGACCTGATTGCGAGACTCGCGCTCATCGACCAATCCGGACGTCTGACAGATCTCCAGCAATTTCACGGCAGGGTGGTCGTGTTTGCCGATTTCATGACCTCTTGTCAGGAGATCTGCCCGATCACCACCGGTGCACTACTCAGTGTCGAGCATGATCTGGTGAATGCTCATCTTCAGAGCAAAGTCGAGATCGTCGAGGCGACGATCGATCCCAACCGCGATACTCCCAGCCGACTGCGCGCGTATCAGCAAGCCTTTGATGTGCACTGGACGATGTTGACCGGAACCCAGACAAACATCGACCGACTCTGGTCGTGGGTTGGCGTCTATTACCAGCGGGTCAAAGAGGCAAAGCCCGCGGCGATCAACTGGCAGACCCACAGGCCCTATACCTACGATCTGACGCACTCCGATGCTGTTGTCGTGCTTGACAGATCGGGCAACGAGCGATTCATCGCCGCGGGGAATCCCAACGTTGGTGGCAAGTTGCCAAAGGCACTCAGTGGTCTCCTCGACACTTTGGGACATCAGAATCTTGTCCAGCCAGGCTATGGAAGCTGGACCCCTGCGGACATGGTCGGGGCGATCGGCAGCCTGCTCGGACAGTCAATCCCAACATCGGGGAGCTGATGGACCGTTCATTGCGTAGGTTTTGAGAGAGTCCGAATGAGACTGTCGACCTGTCGCAAGACCTTCCCCGACAAGGTGATCCGCATGAAGCCGTTTGGTGCGTGCAGCGCCTGCCGACGTGTGGCGTTGCCTGTTCGTCTCGCTCGCGAGATCCGCAAGCGCCTTTTCTGCACCGCGTCATCTCCCATGAAAAGTCGTTGTGACGTAGTGCCGCTCTTTCGATATCGAGTCTCACCCAAGATACGCGGTGAGAGGCCACGGGCTCTTCCCTCGTTGACGTCGTGACCCTGCCATGGTCACTCCTCTCTCCCAATCTCATTGGTCTCTCGCGGGAGCACTGATAGACAACCTTGATCGGCGTCTAAGGAACTCAACGATGACTCGTGCAGAAAATACCTTCTGAACACGATGAATGAAATGTGCCCCCGGCAGGATTCGAACCTGCGCTCCCGCCTCCGGAGGGCGGTGCTCTATCCCCTGAGCTACGAGGGCAGGTCCGACAAGATCGCTCGGCAGCGTCGCGTTGACGGGGCCGTACCTGATCGATGGATCGCCGGTTGTATGGTAGTCGCCCGCCTACCATCCTTATGTGGCCATGACTATTGCTGACGCACTTGCAACTGAAATCTCTCTTGTCCTCGGCGAACTCGGGGTCGTTCTTGATGCCTCCGCGGTGTACCTTGAGCGCCCCGCACGCCTTGAGTATGGCGATCTCTCCTCCAACGTTGCCCTTGCATTCGCAAAGCAGATCGGCGCTTCGCCGCGCGACCTAGCCGGGAAGATCTGTGAGCTGTTGAACGCGCGGGCGATCGACCACGTCGCCTCAGTTGAGGTCGCAGGGCCGGGATTTGTGAACTTTCGGCTGGAGAACTCCTGGCTTTACGGCGTGCTCGTCTCGGTCGTCACCGAGGGGGTCGACGATTACGCACGGCTCGATCTTGGAAAGGGCGAGCGCGTCCAGGTCGAGTTTGTCTCGGCAAATCCCACCGGACCGATACATGTGGGAAATGGCTGGCTCGGATCCTATGGAGATGCACTTGCGCGCCTTTTGCGTCGTTGTGGATGGCAGGTGTCGACGGAGTATTACGTCAATGACACCGGCAACCAGATCGCCATGCTCGGAGAGAGCGTGCTC
>DATLTI010000268.1:0-26177 GCA_035533675.1 Acidimicrobiales bacterium
CGCCAACGCGGACGTGATGGCCAATGCGCTTGAGGTGATCAACTCTGACCCTCGGGTTCGCGTGATCTTGATCAATATCTTTGGTGGAATCGTCCGATGCGATGATGTTGCGAACGGCGTGCTGCTCGCAATCGAACGAGTCGGTCTGACGACCCCGATCGTTATCCGACTTGATGGCACAAATGCCCCACTCGCGCGGGAGATCCTGACGCCACACCTCTCCGAGCGAATGATTCTTGAACCGACCATGATCTCTGCGGCAAAGCGCGCGGCCGAGATCGCAAACAAAGGATCCAAATGAGTATCTTCATCGACGAAAACACCAAGGTCATCGTTCAAGGTCTGACCGGGAGTCAGGGGCGCTTTCACGGACTGCGAAACCGTGCCTATGGCACGAAGGTCGTTGCCGGGGTCACGCCAGGCAAGGGCGGTGAAAACGTAGAGGGGATTCCGATCTATGACAGTGTCGCTGAGGCGGTCGCAGCGACCGGGGCCACCGCGAGCTTTGTCGTCGTTCCCCCAAAGGCTGCTGGGGCTGCAATCTTGCAGGCCGCGGAGGCCGGTATCGCGTTGATCGTATGCATCACCGAGCACATTCCGGCCAAGGATGAGGCGCTTGTCTTTGCCCGTCTCCAGCGCGAATTTCCCAGTACCAGGTTGCTTGGCCCGAACTGCCCCGGTCTGATCTCTCCCGGCAAATCCAATATCGGAATTACCGCCGGTGAGATCGCCCTTCCCGGTGGACCGGTGGGGATTGTCAGCCGATCAGGCACGCTTACCTATCAGGCACTTCACGAGCTCTCCCAGCAGGGTGTGGGACAGACGACCTGTGTGGGTATCGGTGGCGACCCTGTGCCGGGCACGAACTTTGTTGATGTGCTGTCTGCTTTCGAAGCTGATCCTGAAACTCGCGCGGTGATCATGATTGGCGAGATCGGTGGATCCGAAGAGGAGCGCGCTGCTGAATACATCCGTGACCACATGACCAAGCCTGTTGTCGCTTATATCGCGGGAGTGACCGCACCTCCGGGTCGCAAGATGGGCCACGCCGGGGCGATTGTCTCTGGATCTCATGGCACGGCGCAGGCAAAGATGGACGCTTTGCGCTCGGCGGGAGTCATCGTCGCAAAGAATCCAACCGAGGCCGGCGAGAAGATGGTTGAGGTTGTCCGCGCCCTCGCCTGAGGGCCATTTTCGGAACAGGGTGCGAATGCATGGTCGATCCGCTCGAGGTTGACGTAAGTATCGAATCGCTTCGTGCCCCTGATGCGCCAGAGTGCGTCGAAGTTGTGCGCTCGTTGCCCGAATGGTTCAGTTATCCGGGAGCGCTTGAGGATGTTGAGACATCGTCGCGGACCCAGGAGGGCTTTTGTGCACGCATTGATGGACGGATGATTGGGTTCGTCACGATTCGCCCGAGCTTTGCAGAGTGCCTTGAGATTTCCTATCTCGCGGTGCATACGACGTTCCGGCGCAAGGGCATCGGGAGAAAGCTGATACGGGCTGTTGCAGAACTCTGTGAAGAGCGCGCTATCGATTTGATCTGTCTGTTGACATTCGGCCCATCGGCTGAGAGTCCGTACTATCGAGAGACCGTTGAGTTCTATCGGACACTGGGTTTTTGGCGAATACGCGAGCTGCAAAATGCTGAATGGGGTGGTGCCCACTCTCTCGTCATGGCAGCGCCCGCGAGTCAGCTACTCGACTGATAGGCGGGACATACACTGGCCAGATGAGCGATCTCGCGCGTATTGATCCCGTTATCTCCCGATTGATTCGCGCTGAACTCTCGCGAGAACGGGGTGTGCTTGACATGGTGGCGAGTGAGAATATTGCCCCGTTGGCGGTTCTCGAGGCCCAGGGATCGATCCTTTCGAACAAGTATGCCGACGGGTATCCCGGCGATCGACTCTATGACGGTTGTGAAGTCGTCGACGAGATCGAGATGCTTGCGATCAACCGCGCCAGGGATCTCTTTGGCGCAGAGCACGCAAATGTCCAGTCTTATTCGGGCGCGAATGCAAACGCGGCAGTGCTCTACGCCCTCGTGGACCCAGGAGACACCATCCTTGGGTTTGATTTCGCGCACGGGGGTCATCCCAGCCAGCATGATGCGGAGACCTTTGCCGGACGCTTCTATTCAAGCGTGACCTATGGGGTGCGCCGAGAGGATGGGCTCATTGATATCGATCAGGTCGAGAGGCTTGCCAAGGCTCACCGACCCAAGGTGATCTTTGCGGGCGGATCGTGTTATCCGCGCAATATTGATTTTGCCCATTTCCGACAAATCGCAGACGAGATCGGTGCCTATCTGGTTGCAGACCTTGCACACCTTTCGGGTCTCGTCGCCGCCAAGATCCATCCCGACCCCGTTCCTTTCGCGCACGTTTGCACGATGACCCTGCACAAGACCCTCGGAGGAGCACGCGGGGGACTGATCCTGTCAGTCTCCGAACTTGCCGACCAGATCGATCGTGCCGTCTTTCCCGGCGATCAGGGTGGTCCGCTTCCTCATGTCATCGCAGCAAAGGCGGTTACCTTGTTACTTGCCGGTGGAGAGGACTATGCCGAACGGATGCGCCGAACAGTGCATGGTGCGGCGCTGATCGCCGAAATGCTCCACCAAGCAGCAGAGGAGACGCATATGCCAGTCCTGACCGGCGGGACTGATGTGCATCTCTTTGCTCTTGATACCTCGCCGCGCAAGGTGACGGGCCAACAGGCGCTGACCTGGCTGCACAATCTTGGGATCATGGGGAACTCAATGACAATCGCCTATGACCCTGCGACGCCGCCGGAGTGCTCTGGACTCCGACTTGGGACTGCGCTTCTCGCGACCCGTGGGTTCCAAGAAGAGGACTATCGAGAGCTTGGCGATATCCTTGTCACCCGTCTCTCAGATCTCCGAGGGCCGACGCTTCTGGCACTGCGCGAGCGCGCGATCGCGCTTGGTGAGCGTTTTCCGATCTATCCAGGTTTCGACGAGTAAAGCGCTTTCGTCGCCTGCGCCAGCAAGAGCGCGGCTGCTAGCGTTTGCTCGTGCGAATCGCTGCCTTGGCCTCTGGAACGGGCACGATTCTTGAGGCGTTGATCGCTGCAGAACTTCCGATATCGCTCGTTGTCGTCGATAGAAAGTGCCACGCTATCGATATCGCGACCGAAGCTGGTATCGAGGTCATCGAACTGATCCGGGCCGACTTCACTCTGGCTTTTGACCGAAATTCCTACAGTGACAATCTTGTCAATGTCTTGAGGGTTCACGAGATCGACCTTGTGGTCATGGCTGGATTCGGGACCATTGTCGGGCCAGTGGTGCACGAGGCCTACCGAGACCGTATTCTCAACACCCATCCAGCGCTTCTGCCAGCGTTCAAGGGATGGCATGCCGTGGAGCAGGCACTCGCCGCAGGGGTCAAGGTGACCGGGTGTACGGTCCATATCACGACGCTTGAGGTCGATGAGGGTCTTATCCTTGCTCAGGAGGCGGTTCCCGTGCTTCCCGGAGACACCAAGGACTCGCTGCAGGAGCGGATCAAAGCTGTTGAGCGACGAATCTATCCTGCAACAATCCAACGGGTCATTGCACAACTAGCGAATGGAGAACCACTCTCATGAGAGCACTGCTCTCGGTATATGACAAGACCGGACTGATCGACCTCGCAAATGAGCTCTCCGAGCTAGGTATTGAGATCATCTCGAGCGGTGGTACCTCGGTCGCGCTTGCCTCTGCCGGGGTTAAACATCTTGAAGTGGCCGATGTCACCGGGGCTCCCGAGATGCTTGGAGGTCGGGTCAAGACACTCCATCCCAAGATCCATGGCGGCATTCTTGCCGATCGCTCGAAGGCTGAGCACTTGAGCGATATCGAGGCACAGGGAATCGACCTGATCGATCTCGTGGTATGCAACCTCTATCCGTTCAAGAGTGATCCGTCAATCGAGATGATCGATGTGGGCGGGCCGACAATGGTCCGCGCCGCCGCAAAGAACCATGACCACGTCGGGGTTGTCGTCGATCCTGCTGACTATCCGCTCGTCGTTGAAGAGCTCAGGGTGAGTGGAGAGCTGTCGCACGAGACTCGACTGCGACTTGCGCGAAAGGCTTTCGCGCACACATCAGAATATGACCGAGCGATTGTGGCGTGGTTCGATGGCGGTGGAGCATCCGAGGGCTCAGCAGTCGATGACGCGCTTCCCGAGAGAATCAACATCTCACTTGAGCGCGCGGGAGAATTGCGTTACGGCGAGAACCCACATCAGCACGGCGCCCGTTATCGTTTTGTCAACGGCCCCAAGGGTTTTTGGGACGGTGTCGTTCAGCATGGCGGCCGAGAACTCTCCTATCTCAATCTCTTTGACGGTGAAGCTGCGTGGCGCCTCGCCTATGAACTTCTTGAACTCAATGCTGCATCGAATGCTGTTGTCATTGTCAAGCATGCAAATCCCTGTGGAGTCGCAATTGGCGATGACGTTCTCGCGACCTATCAACGCGCGTTCGATGCGGATCCGCTCTCCGCTTTTGGCGGAATCGTCGCGCTTACCGGCGATGTGAATCTCGAAATTGCGACTGCGATCGTGGCAAATCCTCTCGCCGATGTATTGATTGCTCCGCACATCACTGACGATGCACTGGCTCTCTTTGCCCAGAAACGAAAGAACATGAGATCACTCGTCGCGCCACGTCCGACTGACGAACCTCTTGCATTCCGCCAGATCGCCGGAGGTTTTCTCATCCAGAACCGGGATCGCTTTGTCGCCTCGCGCAAAGATTTTGAAGTCGTGACAACCCGCGAACCAAGTGAATCAGAGTGGCTTGATCTTGAGCTTGCCTGGCGAGTATGCGGTCGTACGTCATCAAACGCGATTGTTTTCGCCCGCGAGGGTCAGGTCGTCGGTGTCGGCTGTGGTCAACAGAACCGCGTCGACGCCGCTGGACTCGCCGCGAAGAAGGCAAACGGACGCGCCGTCGGAGGAGCGGGAGCAAGCGACGCGTTCTTTCCCTTCCGAGATGGTCTTGACGCAGTAGCTGATGCAGGCGTGTCCGTCGTGGTTCAGCCTGGCGGATCGCTACGCGACAAGGACATCATTGACGCGGCAAATGAGCGCAATATCGCAATGGTCCTTACTGGCGAGAGACACTTTCGCCATTAAAACGTTTCGCAATCTTTCCGTGTCTCGAGTGCGGACGTTTTCTAACGTTGTGATGCATCGATGCTGGCAGGCGTTTCATGTGCGCCGGTGGTCGTACAGTTTCGTCGCAATCTGTACGATCGCCTCATTTTGGCTCGGTGCGTATCATCTCGGGGCAGTGAGCATCTGGGGGGATGAAGGGGCAAGTATTTCGATTGCCTCTCAGCACGGGACCTCGCTCTTGCGCGCGATCGCACACGATGGTGGCAATTTCGCGTTCTATTACCTGTTACTGCATTTTGTGATTTCGGTATTTGGCACAGGTACCGATATATTGCGCCTCCTTTCTGTCGTGTGTGGGGCGCTTTGTGTTCCGCTCGCGTATGCGCTTGCTGCGCTGCTCGTCAGCAACCGCTGCGGACTTATCAGTGCCGCGCTGACGGCGACGACGCTTCCGATGATCTACTGGTCGCACCAGACGCGTGGATACACACTTGTTGTTGCACTCCTCACGGCTTCAGCAGTGGCGATTGTCATTGCGATGCGTGACGGAGGGCGCGTAGCCTTTGTCGTCGCGGGCGTGCTTGCCGTTCTGAGTTGCTACACGGAGCTTCTTGGAACCGTAGTCGTCTTCGTGCAGTTCATGACGCTTGCGATGACGCCACTTTTTCGCCTCCGGTGGCGCAGGTGGCTCGCTACGGGAATTGGTGTCGTACTCGCGCTCATCCCGCTTCTTTTGGTCGCCAAATCTCGGGGCTCTCACCAACTCTTCTGGCTCGGCGCACCTACCAAGGTCCAGATGCATGAGGCGATTGGGTTCATTGCATCCGCGAGGATGAATGGATATGTGACATCGGTAACGAAACTTCTGCTCAGACTTACTGAAGACCTCGTGTTCGCTGCGGTCGCTTTTGGCGTTCTCAAGTCGATTTGGATAAAGAGCATCGCGCCACTCCGTGTCGTTGCACTTGGTTGGTTCTGGCTCGCATTGCCGATTGCGCTTGCCTATTCAGTTTCTATTCACATCACGCCGGTTTTTCTCGATCGATACTTTCTAATTTGCATTCCGGCATTGACGCTTCTTCTCGGTTACGCGCTGAATGCGATTCCGATCGTTCCCATTGCCTGGCTCGGCTGCGGACTGCTCATTGGACTCCGATCCCAACAGCTCTATGCAACGCACAATGTCACGATCGATGACTGGAGAGGCGTTACGACTCAGATAGTCAACCAGGCACATCCCGGTGATTGCGTCGCTTTCTATTTCAACGACGGCTTTATTGATTTTGCCTATTACCTTGAACACCCGCCGGCGGGAATGAATATCCATGCTCCAATTCCACGTTCTGTTCTGCCGGCGCTTGAATTTGGATCACCGCCGACCTCTCGTACGATTGGCGACTTTCCACCGATCGTGGAGTCATACACCGCGCTCAACGCACGTCAGATTGTCAGCGTTTCGCGTTCCTGTCCCGAGTTGACAGTTTTGTCGAACCACGATGGTCATAACAGCATTACCCCGGGCGCGCAGATCGTCTGGAAGAGGTTTGTTGGTATGCGAGACGGCCTCAGGGCGGCTTATGGCAGCATGGTAAGAGATAACCTCGGTGCAATCTCGATCTACCGATTCACCCATTCTGGTCCGTAACCAGTAGATATCTAGGGAGTAATACATGGCTGCAGCTGTTCTCGACGGCGAGGCGCTTGCCGCGTCAATTCGCGCTTCGCTCAAGGACAAGGTCACTCAACTTCTCGTACAGGGCATTGTCCCTGGCCTTGGAACAATCTTGGTCGGCGAGGATCCTCCAAGCGCGCGCTATGTAGCGATGAAGCATCAAGATTGCGCGGAGATCGGCATTAATTCGGTTCATGAACACCTACCAGATGATGTAAGCGAGAGGGATCTTCTTAAGGTGATCGACCGTTTCAACGCTGATTCCCGAGTCGATGCATATCTCATTCAGCTTCCACTTCCAAAACATCTTGATGAGGAACGCATACTTCTCGCGGTCGATCCAGGGAAGGACGTGGATGGCCTTCACCCGATCAATCTCGGTCGTCTCGTCATGGGCAAACCAGGTCCGCTGCCATGCACTCCCGCGGGCATTGTGGAGCTGCTTGCTGCAAATAATGTTGCGGTCGAAGGCAAGAACGTCGTCATCGTCGGACGGGGGCTGACGATCGGTCGTCCACTCGCACTCCTCCTCGCGCTTCGCCGCCCCCACTGCAATGCTGCGGTGACAGTGGTCCATACCGGTGTGCCAGACATTGGTGAATACCTTCGTCGCGCTGACGTGATCGTTGCTGCAGCAGGAAGCGCTGGGCTCGTTACTCGGGACATGATCAAGCCAGGAGCAGCGGTTGTCGGAGCGGGGGTTTCGTGGGAGGGTCGCAGGTTGCTCAGCGACATCGCTGAAGATGTCGCTGAAGTTGCTGGGTATCTAACGCCAAGGATTGGCGGCGTCGGTCCCATGACACGCGCAATGCTCTTGAGAAATGCTGTTGCCGCCGCAATGCGACGAGGAGATGGCGAGCCAACCGATATCAACCTGAATCGGTAGGGGGCATCGTTCATGACAGCAATCATTGACCTGCTCGCGAGGGGTTTCTCTCTTTCGGTCGAACTTTGGCCGCCGCGTAGTTCAGAGGCACAGGTGCGTCTGGAGCGATCGCTCGAGCGTCTCGTGGTACTCAATCCAACGTTTGCCTCCATTACCTATGGGGCCGCGGGGTCGACGCGTGAGCGCACTCACGACCTTGTCGTTGCAATTCATGAATCAAACATCATGACCCCAATGGCTCATCTCGTCTGTGCTGCACATCGACGCGATGAACTGGTGGCGATTCTTGAAAGATATAAGACGGCGGGAATAGAAAACGTGCTCGCACTCCGTGGCGATCCGCCGCTTGATGAGGCTGAGTGTCTCGTCGAAGGTGATCTTCGTCATGCCGTTGAACTCGTCGATCTCGCAAAAGAGATTGGAGATTTCTGTGTAGCGGTTGGAGCCCACCCAGAGGGTCATCCCAATGCTCCCGACCGAGAATCCGATCGCCGATACCTTGCAGAGAAGCTCGAGCACGCAGATTTCGCGATCACTCAGTTCTTCTTTCGCGTTGACGACTATTTCTCGCTTGTAGACGATCTTGCGGAGCGGGGCATCAGAAAACCTGTCATCCCGGGCATCATGCCGATTACCAATGTCAAGACGGTCTCTCGCATGGCTGAACTTTCGGGGACCCAGCTTCCCGATGAGGTGCTCAAGAGGATTCGTGATGTTGCGGAGGATCCTGATGCCGTCCATCGCGTCGGAGTTGAGATCGCTACTGAACTCTGTGCCGAACTAACGGCAGAGGGCATTCCCGGTCTTCACTTTTATACGATGAACCAGGTATCGGCGACACTCGAAGTCTGTGAGCGTCTTGATCTTGTCAAACGCAAGGTCTAGGTCGACAGAGTAGGGATCCGTTTGCCTAATTTGGTTGATTGTCCCGCGATGTTGAAGGACTCGGCTGTGGATATTTGCCGTCACCTCCATTTGGCCAGATACCTGCAGAGGCGATAGCGTCTCGGTCCATGGCGACAACATCGAAATCTTCAAAACACGTGACCGTTACCGGTGCTGCCGGTCAGATTGGCTACTCCCTGCTATTTCGCATTGCATCGGGAGCACTCTATGGTCCTGACCAGCCAATTGTCCTTCGTCTCCTTGAGATCGAACCGGCGATGAAGGCGCTCGAAGGTGTCATCATGGAGCTTGACGACTGTGCGTTTCCGCTGCTCAACGACATTGAAGCGACCTCTGAGCTTTCGACCGCTTTTTCCGGAACCAATGTCGCGCTTCTCGTCGGCTCGATTCCCCGCAAGGCCGGGATGGAACGCAAGGATCTGTTGAGCATCAACGGTGGAATCTTCAAGCCACAGGGTCGGGCAATCGCCGCGAGTGCTGCGAGCGATGTTCGCGTACTCGTGGTCGGAAACCCATGCAACACCAACTGCCTTATCGCGCGTTCGAATGCCCCTGAGGTTCCAAGTGATCGATGGTTCGCGATGACCCGGCTGGACGAGAACCGCGCGAAGACCCAGCTCGCCAAGAGAGCAGGAGTCGAGGTCGCGGGTGTGACCAATCTTGCGATTTGGGGAAATCATTCATCGACACAGTTCCCGGACTTTTCCAACGCAAGAATCGATGGCGTAGCGGCTCCCGAGGTGATCGCTGATTCTGCGTGGCTGAAAGGTGAATTCATCGAGACGGTACAAAAGCGCGGAGCTGCAATTATTGAGGCGCGAGGACTCTCCTCCGCCGCATCAGCGGCAAATGCGGCGATTGATTCGATGGTTTCGGCGCTTAACCCGACACCAGCAGGGGACTGGACCTCGCTGGCGGTGTGCTCAAAAGGCGAATACGGCGTTCCCGAGGGCCTCCAGTTCGGATACCCAATTCGCTCAGCGGGCACATCATGGGAGGTTGTCGAAGGACTCTCCCATGATGAATTTGCAAAAGACCGCATTCGAATCACCACAGAGGAGCTTGTTGGTGAACAAGCTGATGTCATGGAGCTTCTCAAGTAATCATTGGACAGAATCTCTTTGGTGAAAAAGAGAGGCCCACACACCGTGTTCGGCTCAGATTCGTTGACGGGCTGGTCGGATACGGGCTCCGCTCAACGCAACGTATACGGGAGTTGAACATGACCTTTCAACCAAAGACCGATGATCTGCTCTATGACGAGCGCAACCAGGTCGGATGGCTCACGCTGAATCGACCCGGAACGAGAAATGCCATGACCTTTGATATGTACGAGGGAGTCGCAGATCTCTGCGCACAGCCGCTTTTGGATTTACCAAAGGTCTTGGTTATTTCAGGGGCCGGGGACCGCGCGTTTGCTGCAGGTACTGATATCAGCCAGTTCGTGAATTTTCATTCTGCAGATGACGTGTTTGCCTATGAGGCGCGCATGAGCGCCGTGCTCGCGCTTATCGAAAAGTGCCCGGTTCCCACTATCGCTGCCATCCGGGGAGCGTGCACGGGAGGGGGCGCAGCGATCGCGGCAGCGTGTGACCTCCGGATCGGCGGCCCCTCCGCCGTGTTTGGAGTTCCAATTGCGCGAACGCTTGGAAATTGTCTCTCGCTTGATAATTATCGGCGGATAGCGGCGATTATCGGAACATCTCGACTCAAAGAAATCATGTTTCGAGCGCGACTTGTTGATGCGACAGAGTCGCTTGCAATTGGCTGGCTGCATGAGATCGTGACCTCTGATGACGAGCTGATGGGTGAAGTCGCGAGGATTGCCTCAGAACTCATTGAGCTGGCGCCACTCACACTCAGGGCCACCAAGAGAGCGCTTTTGCATATTCGGGATGGCTTTGACGAGGAATTCGGACGCGATCTTGTCTTGACGTGTTATCTCAGCGATGACTTCAAAGAGGGCGTGGATGCCTTCATCAACAAGCGGAGGCCACACTGGACTGGAGCCTGAGCGCTGCACCTGTTGGCAACAAGATCGAACTGCGATACGGTCGCAAGGAGATTGTGGCAAGTCTGGGTCATGAGGGGGAGATATGCCTGTACGCGGTGAGTTTTCCGATCCACTGCTTTATAACGAAGCAACGACCGCGGAGTTTCGCGCGAACAATGGGCAGGTGACCGGCGACTTTGCCGGACGGACTTTGCTCTTGCTTACGACAACAGGGGCAAAGACAGGACTTCCCAGAGTCACCCCTTTGATCTACACCAAAGACGGCGACTCCTTTGTGGTGACGGCTGCGGACGCGGGATCGGATCTTCATCCTGGGTGGTATCACAACATCCTTGCAAATCCTGTCGTCACTGTGGAGGTTGGCGAGGGAGCCCATGAGGCGATTGCAACGGAGCCAATTGGCGTCGAACGAGACCGTCTCTACGCAAACCGCATCGTTGAAACTCCTCGCTTCGCTGAGTATCAGGCCAAGACAACGAGACGGATTCCGATCATCTTACTGACTCCGGACACGTGAGCAGTAAGCGTCACCTTCGATCATAATTGAGAGCGCTCAGGTCGACGCAGCTGGAGCTGGTTCTTCGAATTCAGTGGTGACACATCTGCGTGACGCGTCGGAATCTGCTCAGCGACTCATCAATGGCCCAATCCTCAGGCCCAAATTACATTGCGTAGTTTGCACCTTCGCGTTCGAGAAGACGCAGCATTGCCGCCCATTCCATCTCTCCGTAGGATCTCCTCGTTGAGGGCTCGTAGAGATAGGCGGTCTTTTTCATGACCTCTTCAGTTGGAAAGTGCAACTCGGTCTGCGCATTCATCGCATCAACCTGGGCTTTGCAGGCCATCTCCACCCAGTATGCGATGTTGAATGTCTCCGCAATCGTGCGGCCACAGACTAAAAGCCCGTGGTTGCGGAGAAACAGCACATTGTGTTCGCCAAGATCAGTGATAAGGCGCTGTTGCTCATCGAGGTCCAGAGCGACCCCCTCGTACTCGTGATACGCGACGTGTCCATAGAAGCGCATCGCGTGTTGACTGAGTGGGAGGAATCCGCATTCCATCATCGAGACTGCCATTGAGGCGCGAGAGTGCGTATGCAGAACACAGGTGACATCGGGACGACCCTGATGGACTGCCCCATGGATGACATATCCCGCCTGATTGACTCCGTACCCCGTTCCCGGGTCATCTTTAACGTCGCCGTCAAGATCAATCTTGATCAAACTTGAAGCGGTCATCTCTTCGTAGAGCATTCCGTAGGAATTAATCAGTATGTGACCCTCTTCACCGGGAACGCGTGCGGTGATGTGGTTATAGATGAGATCGGTCATTCCATATTTGGCGATGAGGCGGTAGCAGGCCGCGAGCTGCACGCGAGCCTCCCATTCCTCTGCGCTGACACGGTCGCGCATGGAAACACTGATCGGAGCTGATGAGATCGCCATTTGCAATTCCTCCTAGCCTTCACCCTTCCACGGGTTCAGCTGGAGCGTCAAGCGTACAAGAGCGCTAGGTGCAATCTAACTGGGTTGGGTTGCTGTTCCGTGCGGCTGCGCCACGACTTCAAGCACGACTGCATATGGTCCAGAGACACCGCTCTTTGGAAGGAGCGCGAGAAAACGGGATCCGAGAGGGTGGCCGATCAGCTTGTCGAGAAGACTCGGCGAGCTCACCTGTCCGATGGTTTCGGCATCTGGAGTTCCGATAGTCCATGTCGAGGCCTGAACGGCGCCCTTCCAATTTGTGACAACCGTCTGGAGCACGACTAAGCCTGCCCTGATGTTTACTCCGTGTCCCTTTGAAAGCATCGAAAGGCTCGCGTTCTTTGGTTGAGCTGCTCCAGAGGGGATAGTGATCTTGGGCACACTGCTCAACGATCCAGAGACCGTGACGGCACCGATCTTTGAGGTGACCGGCGTGGCATGAAGATCACCGTGAATGGACTTCGTGTAATCGGCAACTATATCGACTACGAACGTGAGCGTATCGGTGCCCTTGATGCCGACATTCGGTTGGCCCTTGGAGCCGTATCCGTACTTCGGTGGGATCACCAGCAGAATTCGGGAACCGACCGTCTTACCGACGAGTCCGTCGTCCCAACCGGGAATGACTTGATGAACTCCTATCGCTACACCGAAGAGCGGGCGTGCATAGGAAGAGTCAAATATCTTGCCACGCCAGATCTCGCCAAGATAATTGACGACCACGAGATCCTTCTTGTGAACAATCTGCCCGCTTCCCTTGCCAAGTACCCGTACAACGAGGTTGCTCGGCGCCTGAGCTTTGGGAAAGACAATGCGCGGAGAGTGATCAAACGACCCGGTCACCGTCGGGATCTGCACGGTGCTTGCTGAGGTGGCAGTCATCGCCACGCCCGAGAGGCCCGTAGCGATCAAGAGAGAACTGAAAAACGGAATGAAGCGACGCACGACGACCTCAGATTGCTCGATGGTGTTCTTGTTGACAGACTACTGGTCAATATGCTGGCATTTAGCTGAGAACTTTCCTTTGATCTCTCGGTCCCCATCGAGCGCTGTCAAAAATCACCAGCCCTGCTCCTTTTGGAACAGAGACGGCAGCGACGTTTTCGTGCGCGGGTTATTTGGCTCGGAAGAGTTTCCCCTCGGCGGGAACTCCCACCACATGATTGTTCTCTTTAGTTCTCGATGGAAGTGGTGCTCCCGTTGGGCCGACGCGATCTGAATCGCCGACGAACGATCCGACACGATAAAGCACGAGATTCTCCGTCCCAGTGCTCTGGAAGCGGTAGTAGGAGCCCTTTGGCAACAAGATGCCAGACATTTGCGAGACAATCTGTTTTTCGTCAGCGTTTCGCCCGAGGTGGAACGTCGCCTCGCCCTGTAACACGAAAAAGACATGGTCTTCATTGAGGTGAGTGTGTGTCGCGTTTTCTCCACCCTCTGCATAGACCTTGACGCGCGCTGTCATATCGTCAGATTTCGCTACAACGGTGTCAGTACGTCCCGCTGTGAGGAGCTGTGTTCCCTCAAGGGAAAAGACCTGTGCCTTTGGATCGGTCAATGAAAGTTCCGCTGCAGTGATTACCTGTTCAACGCTCATTTATTACCCCCTTCTTCTTTTCCGTCATTTTACCTGTTTACGATGGATATTTCTAGATCAGATGAATCGGCGGTGCGAGCTCGAGTCGGTAGAGCTCTGAAACCGTCTTATAGAGCAGCTTGTCTCTTGTCCTGGAGTCGAGATGAGAGAGATCCCGCGCGATTACCTCTCGCGAGTTTGGCCAACTGGTATTGCCATGTGGGAAGTCATTGGACCACATGCAATTGTCTACACCCCAGCCAGAGGCAATCATTGTCGTGCCGACATTGTCGTTGATAAACGAAGCAAATATCTGTCGATTGAAATACTCGCTCGGCTTATACCGAGTTGGTACCGGGTTGACATCGTGAAAGCGATTTGCGTAATAGTCCCACTGTTGCAAAAGCCATGGCAGCCATCCAATTTCAAACTCTACTAATACGAGTTTCATTTTTGGATGTCGGTCAAGAACGCCATAGAAGATGAAATCAAACAGGATCCGTATGGCGTCATTGAGTTTGAGTTCAACGCTCCCGCGGTAATGTTCAATCCCTTTTGGTCGAGCCTGTTTGGTGTAACTGAACCCAGTCAGGATATGAAGATTGATCGGCATATCCATCTCGGCCGCCGCTGCCCAGAGCCGCTCGTAATGATCTGTCGAGTATTCGATTCCTGTTGGCGGAATGTGCCAGACCTGCGCGCCCATGAGCCCAATCTCTTTGCAGCGCTCGAGTTCTTTAATCGCATGATCGATGTCGTAGGTAGAAATGCATGGAATACCTACAAGCCTGCCCTGGGTGGCTTCACAGTATTCAGCAATCCAGTCGTTGTAGACGCGAAAACATGCCTCTTGAAGCGCCGGGTCCTCAATTCCATATTGCAAGAGCGCGTAGGTGGGGAAGAGAACCTCCATTGAGACACCGTCTCGTTGCATCACGGCGAGTCGATCGCCCGGATCCGTCGCGCCTGGCTTGTCCTCGCGTCGGCTTGGAAGCACTGGAGCCCGATCTCGAAGGTGTGATGGCAGTCGCGAAGACCACAGATCGATCGGTTCAAGGACGTGTGAGTCTGAAGAGATGAGGTAATCGGGCTCAACTTTTCCTGGAACACGAGTTGCCATTGCACTGCCTTTCGAAGTCAGTAGCTAAGAACGTGCCAACGACTCGTCTCTCGCGCCGAGAACGTGGCCTCGACTCGTGAATACTTCGTTACCCTAAGAAACTTATCGGAACCGTTACGCGATGGTCAAGCTAGGGCTATGTTCGTCAATCGGGCACTTCGGCAATCGGTGTGGAGCTAAAGACTGGCCTCTTCTCCGAGTCTGCCGGACTTTATTGATGGGGACATTACCGGATATGACACAGCTCGTGCTCTGGGATATCGATGGAACTTTGGTGCATGCAGGAAATGTCGCAGGTGAGGTTTTTGACCAGACCATTGAGAGGATCACCGGCTTGAGGCCGACGGGTCGGGTGCGTATGAGTGGCAAGACTGACCCCCAGATCACAAGGGAGTATCTGGAGATGATGGGCATTGAAAATATCGAGTCCTCGTTACAGGAGATATTGCAGTCGCTTCCAAGAGACCTGGAACGACAGCAGGATCTGATCCGCGAACAGGGTCGAGTACTTCCAGGAATTCACGCTGCGCTCGATGCGGTCGATGCCCTTGGTGGCGTAGAACAGGCGCTTTTGACCGGAAACCTTGAAGAAAATGCGCGGATCAAACTCAAGGCATTTGATCTTGACCATCGATTCGATTTCGCCGTTGGTGCCTACGGAAGTGACCGCCATGACCGCACGGAGCTCGTTCCGGTTGCTCTCGAGCGATTTCGGCGTCTGCGTCAGAGAGAGGTCGCGCCTCACGAGGTACTTGTAATCGGTGACTCACCGAATGACCTCGCCTGTGCAAGGGCCGGCGGTACGCGCTGCCTTCTTGTCGCAACAGGTCGATCGACCTTCGATGAGCTAAGTGAACTCGATCCGGATTTTGTCATGGTGAACCTTCAGGACACTGCGACATTTCTCGAAGCATTGTCATAGGACGCGAAGGCAACTCAGGCACGAAGTAATTGACGAGTTCGGGCTCTAAGGCGACGTGTCGGGGTCGTGTGGCCACGCGCGCCAGCGTGATTCTGCGCAACAATTTCCACGATGAGCGTGTCATTCAGGGCAATATGTGGATACGAGAGGTCAAAAGAGACACCGAAGCAACCGATGATCGAAGCAATCGACTGGGGGGACGATGTCGCTTGTGATGGTTTCAAAAGAGGAAACCACCGTGCATGGGGACGCGGAGTCCGAAGGTGCCGCCCATTTAGCGCTTGATTATTTTGGTGGTCTATCTGGTCGCGAAACCGGTTCTGAGGCATTTGTGCTTGGTCAGCAGCAGGGCGTCTCTGGTGCTCGTTTTTATCCAGTCGACCAATTTCAACTTGTACTTGGCATATCCCGTGCCAAACATGACCGGCCGGTCGTTTCTCCACTCATACTTCATTACGTTGATGCGTTTACCTCATATGTTCCTCTTGCCGAGGAGAATCCCCCGCTCTGGCTGTATACATGCCGTGCAGAGGCAGCTCCGCTCGTCTCTCTATTACCAACGGATAACGACCCGCCGAGCTTTCGCGGGAGGCGCAACATCTGCGTCGATGTATTTGAGGTGAGATCGATTCGAGCGTATGGAAATCGCGGAGTGCACGTCAGCAGTCTCATTCCTGAAGAGGAAGACGGACTCCGAGCTGAACGCATTGTCGCGGACTCCGGAGCTGAGATAGACCTGCCAAGTACTCATGGCACAAGCGGCCAGTTCGTATTTGTCAGCAAGGGCTCAATATTGCATGGACAAAGAGAGTACGCGTTTGAATCGCTTGGGTGGATGAAGGCCGATGCGGCCAGTCAAAATATCTATGCGGGAAAGATTGGGGCTGAGTGCCTCATCATGCGCTTTCCCTACCCTCCGAGCCGGACGATCCGTCTTGCCTCGTAAGCATCACCGATCGCGAAGGAGATCTTCCTGATCAGAAGAATCGGTAAGAGCTCTTTTCCTACAAGATCGGCAGGCGCAAGCGCACGGATAGGAAAATTGACAGACCCGTCCCTGCTCTCTAGGTTGCGTACGAACGATATTGCGTCCGAAAACCTGACCAATTGCAGGTCTTCGAGCCGAAAAGACTGTCAGATACGTTTCTTGTTTTAAGCACTGCTGACTGGGGGATGAGATGGGCGATAACCAGGTGGCATCTGAGACAATCCCACTCCAGTCCGCGCGTCCGCGTCCGGTAATTACACCAGAAACCGCTCCGTTTTGGCGCTCGGTCCATGAGCATAGGCTTGAGTTACCGATGTGTGTCCCCTGCGCAAGGCATTTTTTCCCACCATCGAAATTCTGCCCTCAGTGCTGGAGCGATTCGGTCGTCTGGAAACCGGTTCGCGGCACGGGAACCATCCTCACATATGTCACCTTTCGAAGACTCTATGACCCTTCATTTGCCGACCTCCTTCCCTACAGCACTGCCGTTATCGAGCTCGACGAGGGCCCTCGACTGCTGAGTCGCGTCACGGGCACTCTTGAAGCGTCAGTCGGTGCCCGCGTCGAGGTTGTCTTTGAGGAACTTGACGACGAAACGACACTTCCTTTGTTTCAGGTGACCCGAGGAGCGCCATGACAGAAGTAATCCCTCCCTCACCTCATCGCTCGATGAGCCCTAAGGCAATGAGCGGCATTCGTGTCGTCGAAGTAGGACAATTCGTCACTGGACCAGAGGCTGGAGTGCTTCTTGCTGATCTGGGTGCTGATGTCATCAAAGTTGAGTCCGTCGATACCGGCGATCCTTTTCGTCAATGGGGAGCAGGGGGCTATGCGCCCAATTTCTGCTCGCTGAATCGCAACAAGCGCAGCTTGGCGCTCAACTTTGTAAAGCCCGAAGGCCTTGCCGTGTTGCTGAGGCTGCTGAGCTCTGCAGACGTGGTGATTGAAAACTTTCGTCCGGGCCAGACCGAGCGCTGGGGATGGGGCTATGAGACGGTCCACGCGCTCAATCCGCGGATTGTCTATTGCTCGATATCCGGATTTGGACAGTCCGGGCCATATCGAGATCGACCTGGTTATGACACGATCGGCCAGGCGATGTCGGGGCTTTTAAGTGTCCTCACCGAACTCGATGATCCTGAACCCATGGGGATTTCACTCTCTGACCACCTTACGGGAATCTATGCCGCTTACGGAATCATGGGGGCGCTTTTTGCAAGGGAACGCACCGGTCTTGGACAGAGAGTAGACACCTCCCTGCTCCAGTCAACGATTGCATTTATGAGCGAAAACATTGCAACCTATTACACGTCTGGCGATATCCCGACACAAAAGAGAAGGGCGCGAGGCGCGGGAGTATGGGCCTTTGTCGCTGGAGATGAGCTTCCATTTGTCATCCACCTCTCGTCTCCTCCGAAGTTTTGGGAGAGCCTTGCGTCGACGGTTGGACATCCAGAATGGATCACCGATCCACGCTTTCTCGGACGCGCGGATCGCCGCAAGAATTATGACGAACTCAAGGAGCTTTTGAATGGCGAATTCAAGAGTGGAACTCGTGAGCAATGGCTTGAACGATTGGTGAATGCCGATGTACCGTGCGCCCCAATCAACACGCTTGAAGAGGTCTTTGCGGACCCGCAGATAGCGGTGCTCCAGATGCATCGGACCATTACCCACCCGATCAAAGGAGAGGTACATCTGGCCTCACCCGGAGTAAATCTTTCAGCGACTCCGCTTGAGTGGGAGCTCGCTCCTCCGATGTTGGGTGAGCATACCGACGAGGTGCTTACGAGCCTTGGATATGACAACGAAGAGATCGCTGCTCTCTTTGCAAAGTCCATCGTCAGCGATTCGACTGTTGGAGACCAGGGGCAATGAGTCTGCGAGACAGGTATGCGATTGCTGGGGTCGGAACCTCGAGACTTGGAAAAGTTCCCGGTGTAAGCGCGCTCGGTTTGATTAGTGAGGCAATGCGCAACTGCGTCGAAGAATCCGGGATCGATAAGAACGAGATCGACGGTGTCATCTGCCGTGGACCCGATGACGTATATGGATTTCACCAGCGCGTCGCAGAGCGACTTGGGATCAATGTGGGTTTTTCCACAACACTGGACAATGGCGGTGCGAGTCAGATCCTCTCTGTTGCACTTGCAGCCATGGCGATTGATGCGGGCCTCTGCAATGTCGTTTTGTGCGGCTACGGTCGCGACGCGTGGTCAAGAACCCATGTCAGCGAGGAGGTGCGAATCTCCGGAAGGGCCGCCGCCGTTGCCCGGTACGAGTTTGGTGGCGAGGAATTTGGGATGTTCGGTGCCCCGGCCATGCATGCCCTCGGTGCGAAGCGCCATATGGATCGCTACGGTACGACGAAAGAGCACTTTGGCGCGGTATCGCTCGCGTTCCGGGAACACGCGTTGAGAAACCCGGAAGCTCAGATGAAAAAGCCCTTGACAATGGCTGATTATCTTGAGGCCAGGCCCATCGTCGATCCATTCAATGTGCTCGATTGCTCGTTGCGTAGCGACGCCGCGGGCGCGATGCTCATCATGTCAAAAGAGCGCGCCGAGCAGCTTCGACCTCACCCGATATTGATCAGTGGGTTCGGTACTTATAACAACACCAGAGGATGGTTTGTCGACGACCACATGCTGACCACCGCAGCAGCGCCAAGTGCGCAGAAGGCCTATGCCATGGCTGGGATTGGCCCTGACGAGGTCGATACCTTTCAGGTTTATGACTGTTTCACGTATATGGCTATCGTCCAGCTTGAAGACTACGGATTCTGCGCCAAAGGTGAGGGTGGTCCATTTGCTGCATCTGGGGCACTCGCGATCGGCGGGTCACTTCCCACAAACACCTCGGGTGGTCAGCTCTCTGAGAGCCACTGTGAGGGCGTATTGCAGATTGTCGAGGCTGTGCGACAGCTACGTCATGACTATGACGACAAACGGCAGGTTGGTGCCGCGGAGGTTGCCGTTGTCTCTGGACACGGCGGCAATACGGTCTGTCACAGCTCGCTCGTGCTTCGGAGGGCGTAATTGGTATGGAACCTGGATCGAAATATTTCCTGACCCGAAAGAGCTCACTAGCGAAAGCGAGTCGTTATGTATATCGACGCCGACACTCATTGTGACGAATGCGAAGACACCTGGGCTTTCATGCCCGAGATTCTTCGTCCAACGAATATTTCACTTGAAAGCGGAGAGGTCCCGCCTTGGCTAAAACCCGATCCGGGCGCGGCTTCAGCTCATTCAAGATTCTGGTTTCTCGACGGGAAGTTGGCCTCGCATCGCGAGCGTGACAACAACCGGTCGGGCACGACGGTAGAAACGCGTGAACTGCTCAACGTCGCGGCCAGAGTCCGGGATATGGATGAACTCGGAGTCGAGGTTCAGGTTGTCTATCCGACGGTTCTTTTGAATGAGTTGACGAGAAGGCCAGAACTTGAGGCTGCGCTTTATTCGAGTTACAACGAGTGGCTCTATCGCCGATGTGATGAGTCTGGTGGACGCCTTCGCGCGGTCGCGATGATTCCATTTGGTTCCGTCCCCGACGCGCTCACGGAGTTGAGAAAGGCCAAGGACCGCGGAGCCGTTGGTTTTTTTAAACGAGGCGTCGAATGGGATCGTTCCGCGAGCGACCCCTATTTCTTCCCAGCCTATGAATTGGCCCAGGATCTGAACCTTCCAATGTGCATGCACAGCTCGCTTCCGTTTGCGGCGATAGATCCGCACATTTCCCGGGTCAGGCCTGTGTTTACCCTCGGTTTCGGTGGCGTTACGGTTTTGCAGGGCTTTTATGCCCTGGTCGCCGATGGAATACCTGCCCGATTTCCAAAACTCCGGATCGGTTTCGTGGAGGCCGGGTCTTCATGGGTTCCCTATCTCTTCGATACCTTGCAGGTCTTCAAAGACCGAGACAAGTATTTTCCGGACCGCAATATGTTCATCAGTTGCGAGGCCGGCGAAGATCTCAAATACGTGCTTGATCTGGCAGGAGATGGGACCTTCTTCGTCGGAACGGATTATACGCACGGAGACCGTGCCTCTGTAATGAACGCGCACAAGATGGTGTTCGAGCGAACCGATATCAGCCGCGAGAGCGCCGAGAGGTTAACGAGTTTGAATGCCAAGAAGTTCTACAACCTCTAGATGGCTACATCATTTGAGTCATCACGCGTCTGTGTGCGTCAGACAGTGACCGGTTTCGGGCGACCATTTAGGATCTCAGGCGGGGGGACGCAATGACATATTCCATAACTCGCATTGATCATGTCAATATCCAAATCCCGGTCGGCGGAGAGGTCGAAGCGGAGCATTTCTGGATGGGAATTCTTGGGTTCGGCAACAGACCCAAGCCCGAACGACTCGCGGCCCAGGGTGGGCGCTGGTTTGTTCATGACCAGTTCGAGATTCATGTGAGTCCGAACAGTGACTTTCAACCGTCAACCGAATCGCACATAGCGATGCGCGTGGGTGGACTTGGCGAGCTTGTTGAGACCCTTGAATCAGAGGGATTTCACCCGGTTCCTACGACGGGCAGTGCAACAGGTGAGGCAAGATACTTTGTCAACGATCCATTTGGGAATAGGTTGGAGTTGATCTCTTCCTAGCACGCGAGATAACGGGAGACGTCCTTGGGACTCGGTGGTGTCTTGGGTCACAACGCAACTTGGTTGTCCGGTCGTGGAGTACGGCGAGGAGAGACCAGATGATTGGGGTCAATCAAAATCGGTAGATTGAGTACGAGAGTGGGGGACTGATGTTCATAGATGCTGATACCCATGTCGATGAAAACGAGTCGACGTTTTCCTATATACCCGCCGCACAGGACCATCTTCGCCCACGAACAATCGAGTTCACCGAAGAAGAGATGCCTCCGTGGTTGAGTTCGAATCGTTCATCCGGGTCAGGGCTCTATCGGTGCTGGTTCATCGACGGAAATGTCTATCCGAGACGTATTCGAAGCGATGCGCGCACGCGGACAGTGATTGGTACGAGAGAACTATTTGATGTCTCCGCGCGCGTTCGTCATATGGATTCTCTGAACGTGGAAACTCAGGTCATATATCCGACGCTATTTCTCAGGGAATTGAGTAGACGCGCCGACATCATGGTTACGCTTCACCGGAGTTACAACCGCTGGCTATCTGAACGATGTGCAGATTCGAATGGTCGACTTCGTTGGGTGGCGCTAATTCCGTATTGCTCGATGCCCGACGCGCTTGAGGAGATTCGGTTTGCAAAAGACAATGGCGCTGTTGGGATCTTGAAGCTGGGAATTGAGGTGGGCGATCGAGTTGCAAGTGACCCATATTTCTTTCCCGCGTATCAACTTGCGGAGGATCTGGAGTTGTCTCTGTGCGTTCATCAAGGATCTGGATACACCGATGTTGTGTCATTCCTTCGCGCATTTCCTGATGGAGAGAGTGACACCTTCCCGGTTGTTTCGGCCTTCTCGTTTCTCCTTGGATCCGATGTGCCTGCAAGATTCCCGCGCCTCAAGGTTGGGTTCATCGAGTCAGGGGCAGCGTGGTTGCCCCACGTTTTGGGCCGTAGCGGCTGGACCTGGGATAGATCGGCATCGGAGCGCGACCACCGGCTTTCAGATATGGAATTTTTTGTTACCTGCGAGATTTACGAGGACATTCCCTATCTCGTCAACGCCGTCGGAGGCGACGACAATTTTTTTGTCGGATCTGACTACACGCATGGAGATCGCTCTTCGGTTCTCGACGTTCACAAGTTGATAAATGAGCGTGACGATATTGACGACAAGACAGCACTAAAGCTCACCTCGGAGAATGCGAGGCGTTTCTACAACCTGTAGTACGAAGCCCACCGGGGCGACGGGAATGGCGGGAGGAATTGACCCTCTTGGCAAGGTTCTGGGAAGGCACTCACCTTATGCGAGTCAGGAGTAGCGGTTGTTTTCGGTTTGAGCTGGATAGGTGAGGAAGACGAGATTGACCAGAGGGAAAATGACCCACCATCCGGATTTTCCCGCGTCATGGAGCCGTCGAACTGCTGCGGCTGCAAGAGGAATCCAGATCCCAAGATCAACCAACAGGCCAAGAACACCCATTCGCGAGGTAAAGATCTCGACGATGAAATAAAACAGGAAGAAGTACCAGTATTCCCTGCGAGATGCCCTCCCAGCAAATGACGCGTACTTCTTGAAACACGTTGTAATTGCGTCGCCCATATTCATCGAATGCCTCCGCTACACGTTGAGGAGTTTGGATTCAACACGGCAAGACGACAAAACGCAGGCCAGCTACCCAAAGTATTCGTCAACTCTGAATCATGCTGAGTGCCTGAGAGAGCGCAGCGAGCTCTTTTGAGGCCCGTAACAGCGCGTTTGCGTCTCCTCGGACCTTGATTTTTCCGGATGCGAGCAACTCGGCCACAGACGCGCCTTCGTGAACTGAGAGAGCGCTTGGATAATCCTCTACCAGGGTCACCTGCGCGACTTTGACGGAGTCGCGCACGAGTCTGCCGGGCTTACCCGCCCCGATGCAGATCGTGTAGCGAACCGTGCCCTGGGCACAGTCATGGATTACCTGTCCAAGTGCGAGCCCGGCCTCTCCGGCCTCTCCGGATGTGATCGTCGTTAGCGCAGACTCGAGCAGGTCGAACCACTCGGAACTGAGAAAGAGTGCCATTAACTTGAAGCGACCTCAGAGGCCACAGAGCGAGGCTCAATCTGTCCTGCTTTGCGGGCACTCAGCTGATCCTCAAGTGTTTCAGAGGCATAGGCAGCGGCAACGTTCGCAGGCGTGGGATTGGGCTTGCCGGTGATCTTGCGACCGAGCCACGCCACCGGGTCATAACGCGCATCGACAACTCGTTCTTTCAGAGGGATGATGGCGTTGTCGGTGATGTGGATGCCCTCCGGGCACACTTCGGTGCAGCACTTTGTGATGTTACAAAGACCAAGACCGAACTGTTCTGAAACGAGCCGTCTCCGGTCAAGGGTATCGAGAGGGTGCATTTCGAGTTCCGCAAGACGTGCAAAGAAACGTGGACCGGCGAAACTTTCCTTGTTGTCTTCATGGTCTCTTATGACATGGCAGACGTTCTGGCACAAGAAGCACTCGATGCATTTGCGAAATTCCTGGCCGCGATCAACGTCGATCTGTTGCATCCGAAACACCTCGCCCTCGGCGAGTGCGGGCGGCTGGAATGGCGGAATTCGCCGAGCGACGGCGTAGTTGTAGGAGACATCGGTGACAAGGTCGCGGATGATCGGAAATCCACGCATCGGTGAGACCGTAATGGGAGCATCGATATCAAGCGTGCTCATTCGCGTCATGCACATCAAAGCAGGACGGCCGTTGATCTCGGCACTGCATGATCCGCATTTTCCCGCCTTGCAGTTCCACCTTACGGCAAGATCTGGCGCATCTTCGGCCTGGATCCGATGGACGACGTCAAGGACAACTTCACCCTCTTGGGCAGGGATCTGATATTCGGTGAACTCTCCACCGCTCTCATCTCCTCGCCATAGGCGCATCTTGAGTGTTTTTTGTGTACTCACCGTCACAGTCTCTGGTGACATCAGTGCGCCTCCTCTAAGAGTTCTCTCAGTTCAGGCGGCATTTCAGGCAGAGCCTCTGACCGCACCGTTACTCGGTCACCCACGATCGAGGTGACCATATTGACCTTGCCGAGAGTCTCGTTGTCTGGCAACGGGAAATCTTCGCGGGTATGACCACCACGCGACTCCCTGCGCTCAATAGCGCCGAGCGTGGTGCTTTGCGCGACGGCAACCATTGCCTCAAGATCGAGAGCAAGATGCCAGCCGGGATTGAATTGGCGATGTCCCTCAACGCTCACAACCCCAGCCTGCTCTTCGAGTTCTCCAAGCCGATCCTTTGCTTCGAGAAGTTCCGGCTCTGTGCGGATGATCCCAACAAGTTCTTGCATGGTGTTTTGAAGTGTCTGATGAGCGGAATATGCATTTTCGCGGCCCTCGTGGTCAAAAAAGGAGAGTGCGTGCTGGGTGATTGCCTCGACTTGGGATTCGTCAATCTCGACTTTGCCCGACTTGCTCAAGGCAAAATCTGCTGCCCCAATTCCTGCGCGCCGGCCAAAGACGAGAAGGTCCGAAAGTGAGTTTCCACCGAGTCGGTTTGCGCCGTGCAACCCTCCGGCAACCTCGCCGGCTGCAAAGAGTCCAGGCACGGTCGCAGCCGTGGAGTCGGCGTCGACTCGTATTCCACCCATGATGTAGTGGCACGTAGGACCAATTTCCATCGCGTCTTTGGTGATATCGACGTCAGCCAACTCTTTGAACTGGTGGTACATCGATGGGAGACGTCGCTTGATGTCTTCTGCGCTTCGACGCGATGCAATGTCGAGAAATACTCCACCGTGAGGTGAGCCCCTTCCCGCTTTCACCTCCGAGTTGATCGCTCGCGCAACTTCGTCGCGCGGAAGTAGCTCCGGCGGTCGACGAAAATCTCTCTTGTTGCCGTACCACTGATCGGCCTCTTCAATGGTGTCTGAGGTCTCTGCTTTAAAATATTCGGAGATGTAGTTGAACATGAACCGCTCGTTGTCTCGGTTCTTGAGGATGCCTCCATCGCCACGCACTCCTTCGGTGACGAGCAGACCCCTCGCACTTGGAGGCCAGATCATTCCCGTGGGGTGAAATTGAATGCATTCCATGTCGATGAGGTCTGCTCCAGCCCAGAGAGCCAGCGCGTGACCATCTCCTGTTCCCTCCCATGAGTTGGAGGTGAACTTGTACATCTTTCCGACACCTCCGGTTGCCAAGATGACAGATTTGGCACCGAAAACGACAAATTTTCCCGTTTCGCGCCAGAGGCCTACCGCGCCGCTGACGTGACCCTCTTGATCGTGAAGCAAACGGACGATTTTGCATTCCATGAAGACCTGGATCCCAACTGCCACTGCACGGTGCTGAACCGTTCGAAGTAGTTCGAGGCCAGTTCGATCGCCAACGTGTGCAAGTCGGGCATAGCGGTGTCCACCAAAGTCACGCTGGAGAATGAGGCCATCTGGAGTGCGGTCAAAAAGAGCGCCCCATTGCTCAAGCTCGAGAACCCGCTCTGGTGATTCCTGTGCGTGCAGTTGTGCCATCCGCCAGTTGTTGAGCATTTTTCCGCCGCGCATGGTGTCTCGGAAGTGAACCTTCCAGTTATCTTCTGGCCAGACATTTCCGAGTGCTGCGGCTACTCCGCCCTCTGCCATGACGGTATGGGCTTTGCCGAGAAGGGACTTGCACACAACCGCGGTCGTTGCGCCCATCGCGCTTGCCTCAGCCGCGGCGCGTAGTCCAGCCCCTCCCGCTCCAATGATCAAGACATCGACGATGTGCGTTTCGTATTCAGACATTTAAAAGAACCTCGGGTCGTGAATCATTCCGGTCGTTACGAGGTAGACGTAGTAGTCCGTGAAGGCGATCCAGATGAGCGAGAGCCATGCGAAGAGTTGGTGACGCTCGTTCAGC
>DATLTI010000269.1:0-1733 GCA_035533675.1 Acidimicrobiales bacterium
ACTCCTTCATCATCGAATCCGACGGTCGCAAGCCCATAGGGCGTCACACGGTCACCGGTCACGTGCATCAACTGCGAGCCATAGCGCAATGTGCCGAGCTGATCAAAGGTCGCGAACGATGTTCCGGCATAGGCGGCCTCATAACCAAGCGCTCGATCGAGTTCTGTCGCGTGGCCAACCGACTCGTGAATCGTCAACCAGAGGTTTGTCGGGTCTATCACGAGGTCATAGATGCCCGGTTCAACCGAGGGTGCTGAGAGCTTCTCCTCAAGGAGTTGGGGCATCGAGGCAATCTCGGACTCGAAATCCCATGTCGATCCCAACAGATACTCATAACCCCTGCCGACTGGCGGAGCAGTGGTTCGCATCGTCTCAAAATCTGATTCGTCCAGCGCGAGTGCCTCGATTACAGGATGGATCCTGACGCGACGCTGGTTCGCAACCGTGCCCGCAAGATTCGCGAAGTGCTTGTTCTCGTTCACCGAATGCAACGAGGCAGTGACGTGATCAATCCCAGGTGCCAAAAGCAACTGTTCGCTCCAGGCGGTAAACAACCCAACCCGCTCATCAAGAGGAACCGAGGTCGGATCGATCTCGAATGGCCCGACGAACTCGACCAAACCATAAGAGGGCTCAGGAGCAAGTTCGACACGACGCCCGCGCGCCTTCGCAGTCACGCGCGCTGCTTCGATCGCAAAATCGACAGCTCGCGCGACGCCATCCTTGGTCAGCTCTACAGTTCCAGAAAATCCCATCGAACCGTCGATGACGACGCGCACTCCAACGCCGATCTCGACATCATCGCTCGTACCTTCGACCGAGGCATCGCGGAGAACGAGGTACTGCTCTCGGAGCTCCTCGATTCGGATCTCTGCAGCACTCGCGCCCTTCGATTGGGCACGCTCAAGCGCGACGGCGTCGAGTTCCTCGAGTGGCAGAGCGAGAAATACCTCATCGAGAGATGCCACAAAACCTCCAACCTTCGTATCGTTCACCAATGATGCACTGGTGTTTCGCCCACTCACAAGGACTTACTCGTCTCACGCTAACGCTGTGAATGCACGACGGCGAGCCAGAAGACCGTCCTATGAGGCAGCAAGTTCGCTTTCTACGTCATTACCCTGTTGGTTTGACCATGTGGCGAACATGTCGGCATAGCGGCCACTGTTCGCGATGAGTTCATCGTGTGATCCGATCTCGACGATCTCGCCGAGATCGACGACAACAATCCGGTTTGCGCGCATCGCAGTTGTCAGGCGGTGTGCAATCAAGATTGCTGTGCGCCCCTCAAGTAGACGATCCAGCGCTGCCTCGACCTTGGTCTCGGACTTGAGATCGAGGTTTGATGTTGCCTCGTCAAGAACAAGGACGCGCGGACTCGCGATGAACGCCCTCGCCAATGCGATGAGCTGACGCTCCCCAGAGGCAAGAGATTGTCCACGTTCGTGCACCTCCGTGTGCATGCCATATGGAAGACGGTCGATCAACTCCTGGAGTCCAACGGCCCGGATCGCATCTGCGATCTCTTCGTCGTTCGCCTCGGGCCGAGCAAACGCGATGTTGTCCCTGATCGATCCGGAAAAGAGGAATGCCTCCTGGGGAACAACGCCGAGCTGGCTGCGAAGCGAATGGAGGGTAACCGCTTTGAGTGGGTGTCCATCGATCGAAACCGTGCCCTCGGTGGGATCATAGAATCGCGTCACGAGTTTTGCGATGGTGGACTTGCCCGCACC
>DATLTI010000270.1:0-7518 GCA_035533675.1 Acidimicrobiales bacterium
GCTTGGTGCTGAGGTCGAGCTTCCCGAGGACAAGTTGATTGAGGCACTGCGTTTTCGCGCAGAACCGCTTTCGCTCTCCGAGCCACTCCGTGAAGATGGAGACGCAGAGCTCGGAGACGTAGTGGAGGATCGGTCGGCTGAGTCACCATTCGAGATGGCTGCGACCGCGATGCTTCCTCATGAGATCAATCGCCTCCTCGCACCTCTCGATGAGCGCGAGCGTGAGATCTTGCGCCTGCGTTTCGGACTCGATCGAGGAGAGCCCCGAACGCTCGAAGATGTCGGAGAGTATTTCAATCTCACCCGTGAGCGCATCCGTCAGATCGAAGCACGCGCAATGTCAAAGCTCCGACACCCGTCGAGCGACACCGGCGCACGCGACCTTTTGAGTGTCTGACAAGAGACATTCAAACGTCTCCGGTCAAGACATCAAAAGGTCCACACGAACCATCTAGTGAGTCGTAACGCGAAAGCCACTGAGAATTCGTGATGCACGGTAAAATGTGACTCGGGGAGCATTGTGATTCAATTAGTGGTCAGAAATGTAAAGGCCGAGCACTTTGAGCTGTTTCGAGAATGGATGACGCAGGTAAATGGACCCCTCAACAGTGCTCGATTGTTGTGGTGCAAAGTTGGAAGCGGTGAAAGCCAATCTCGATGGGAGAATTGCTCGCCGCCTCCGGATTTCATGCTAAAAGTTTCCGAAGTCGGATCCAAGAAAAGTCGGGCGCGCGATCTCTTTCAATCCTGAATCAAGGGTTGTCTAAATTAATCCGATGCCGATGCCGAGGCCGATCGCGCCAGCAATACAGCTTGTTCCGATCCCAAAGGTGATGGTCATTGCCGCCGCGCTGGTCTTTCCCTGATGGAAGAGCCGGGCTGTCTCAAATGCTGCACTCGAAGCCGTCGTTAATCCTCCGCAGAATCCGGTTCCGATAATCAGATTCGACACGCCTGCGAGATGGTGATGCGCGACAAGTCCGGATATAAGACCAAGAATGGAAGAACCGATGATGTTGACCGTCATCGTCCCGCGGGGAACTGCTCTCGGAAAACGTCTCGTGACCAAGAGATCAAGAAAGTATCGGCTAGCTGCGCCGACAGCGCCCGCGCCAGAGACGCCTGTAGCGAGAGCGATACCAGTCACTGCTCGAGCGCCTTTACGACTTCCTTCTGCATGCCTGGCAACAGATGTGCGAGCGAGATTCCAAGAGCGGCAGCAGTGGGTGTTACAAACATTGTCGCAAATATGTACGCCATCGCTATGCCAAGATGATTCGACGAGATGAGGTGGTCACTCTCAACGGCAAATGTTGACATTGTCGTCCAGCCACCAAGAAACCCGACACAGGTGAGTGGGCGAAGATACCGCGTGGGTCGCATCTTTTCCATGATCGTTGTCAAGATGATGCCGATCAAAAGTGACCCAGTGACGTTGATCGTAAAGGTGGTTAGTGGAAAGGCCGTGCTCGACTGGCTCCAGTGGACGCTCAGTTCGTAGCGACAAAGCGTGCCAAGGAATCCCCCAGCAAGAATGACAAGCACGATGTCGATCTCTTCGCGGAGTCGATGGACATCATCTTTTGAAAGGACAACCTCTGCATCAGGGTCAACGAGGAGGTCTGCGTCAACATCGACTGCTTCTCCTGATCGGCTGTTCAAGACTCGTTTTCTCATCGCATCTCTAGGTTAGAGCCCTGAGCAATGGGCAGAGTGTCTCTCGTGTCATGAGCAAACTACGATGATCGCATGTTAAAAAAGCTGTTGATCATCGGGGCACTTTGGTACTGTCTCTCGATCGCCCGCAAACGGATTATCGGGGCCTAACTCCGAGGTCAAACCGTTGTTTATTACGGGGCGACAAGCAGATGCCGAACGGCGTCTTCGCAGCTGTTGACGACCAGCAAAAGGATCTCGTCACCGTCGCTGAGCCGAGTGTCGGTACGAGGAGTGATGACATGTCCGTCTCTCACGATCGCCACAACCGCTGCCTCGCGCGGTAGGGCAAGAGACATGAGCATCGTATTCTTTGCCGGTGACTTGGAGTCGAGGGTCACTTCAATCAGTCGAATGTCACCGTTCTTGAAATTCAAAAGATGAACGACTGAACCTACCGATACTGCCTCTTCGACAAGCGCGGAAAGCAGATGTGGCGTCGACACCGCGACGTCGACTCCCCAACTCTCGGTGAAGAGCCAGTGATTTTTCGGATGGTTGACGCGCGCGATGACACGCGGGACAGCGAACTCCTGTTTGGCGAGAAGCGATATTACGAGATTGTCCTCATCGTCTCCTGTTGCCGCGATGACAACATCTGCGGTGTCAAGTTGGGCAGTCTGCAGGGCGTCTGCCTCGCAGGCATCTGCATGGAGGAATTCAATCGTGGTATCAGGGGCAAAGTGTTTCTTGGTCTCTGGGTTCTGGTCCAGAACTAATACCTTGTGACCATTCGCGGAGAGGTCTTCCGCGAGGAACGTGCCGACTGCTCCAGCACCAGCGATGACGACTCTCAATGTGCGACACGCATTTCACCAAAAGATTCATCAAGAGACTGGGCGGATGACTTGTTGACCGCAAGGTAGACAGCGTCTCCCTCTTGACCGATGAGGTCTCCATGGCCAAGGAAAGACTGGGTTCCTCGAACGACCGCAATGATCCGCGCCGAGGTCTCCTGTTCAATCAGCGACATTTTCTTCCCGCACCATCCGTTGGGAAGAATCCGCTCGACGAGGCTGATCTCTCCCGTCGGGTCAGACCACTCAGCGACAGATCTGTCGGGAAAGAGCTTGCGCGTGACCTGTTCGATAGTCCACGTTACCGTTGCAACCGTTGGTATTCCAAGACGCTGGTAGATCTCGGCTCTCCGAGGATCGTAGATACGAGCCACCACATTCGGGATGTGATAGGTCTCGCGCGCGATTCGCGCTGTCAAGATATTCGAATTATCTCCGCTGGTCACAGCGGCAAGGGCATCCGCCTCCAAAGCTCCAGCCTCGTTCAACCGATCGCGGTCGAATCCGAAACCGGTGATGGTTTTGCCACCCCAGTCGTTCGGAAGCCGATGGAAGGCATCGGGGTCCTTGTCAAGAACAACGACCCCGTGGCCCTGCTGATCGAGTGCAATTGCCAAGGAAGAACCGACTCGCCCACATCCAACAACAACGATTTTCATTATCCCTATCGAACATCTCAGTCGAACTCAAAACAACTTGGGTCGAAATTGTCCCCGACCCAAGTACTAAGTGTCTGAATCGAGACCTTAATACCCCCAGCGTCACTGCGTGCTTATGATGGAGCGGGATCAACGGGCAAGGGGCATAAAACTGACAATGGTCACACCAGAAACCCCTCAGGGACTACGGGGACCGCGCTCGGGACCGCAGCGGGTCGAGCTTCCCGAACCTCTGCTCTATCGTCTCAAACGCCGCTTTCTCGGACCCCCCCTCGTCACCGAAAGTCTTGGAGAGCAAAGACTCAACAAGGCCACCGCCCTTGGAGTGCTTGCTCCCGACTGCATCTCTTCAACGGCATATGGTTCGGAGGAAATCCTTACCATCTTGGTGCCGGCGGTAGGTGTTGCAGCGTTCTCGCTATTGCTCCCGATCACCTTCGCGGTCATCTTGGTACTGATCTTCGTCACGCTTTCCTATCGGGAGGTCGTTACGGTCTATACCAAGGCGGGCGGATCCTACGTCGTCGCCCGCGAGAACTTTGGCCCGCGATTTGCTCAGGTCGCGGCGGTCGCGCTGATTCTCGATTACATCGTCACGGTCGCAGTTCAAACTGCAGCTGGCACGAACGCTGTCACCTCTGCGTTTCCAAGACTTGTTCCCTATACCGTTCTGATAACGGTGTTCATCGTGTTGCTCCTACTGTGGGGGAACCTTCGCGGGATCAAAGAGGCTGGCCGCACCTTTGCGATTCCGACCTATCTCTTTATTGCCGCGGTTACCTCGGTCGTGGTCATCGGTATTGTGCGCGCAATCTTTGGGCACCTTCCAAGGCTCTACGAGCAGAACTATGCGGCAGGACATGTGCCACTTGGACTCTCCGGGCACGGGCTGCTCATGGGCGCGAGTCTGTTCATTGTCCTTCGAGCGTTCGCAAATGGTGGCTCCTCGTTGACAGGACTCGAGGCAATCTCGAACGGTGTTGCCAACTTCAAACGACCAGAGGGCATCAATGCGCGTCGCGTGCTTGTCATCATGTCGATCACGCTCGGCTCTCTTGTTACCGGTGTATCAGTGCTCGCGTGGAGAACCCACGCGGTGCCATTCCTGAACGGAAGCCCGACGGTGCTTTCACAGGAGGCGACCCTGGTATTTGGACATTCGGTTTACGGACGAGTGGGCTTTTATATTGTGCAGGGCGCAACGATGTTGATCCTTTACACCGGAGCCAATACCAGCTTCAACGGATTCCCGAACCTCGTCAGCTTCGTCGCCTCTGATGCGTTCTTGCCGCCGAGTCTGTCCAAGCGCGGACATCGCCTGGTCTTTTCAAACGGCATCCTGATCCTCGCTGCCGTTTCAATCGCGCTTTTGTTGATATCTCGCGCAAACGTCAGCGCGCTTGTCGGGGTCTACGCGATTGGGGTCTTTACGGGATTCGCGATCGCAGGATTTGGCATGGTCAAGCACCATCGCACGCATCACGAACAGGGCTGGCGGCGCAAGGCGTTCATCAACGGCTTCGCCGGCCTGGTCTCTGCGTTCGTTGTTTTGATCTTTGCCGTCACCAAGTTCACCCAGGGCGCGTGGGTAGTCATTGTCATCTTCCCGGTTCTCGTCACGGTCTTGATCAGACTGAACAAGACCTACACCGATGAGCGCTCCCAGCTTGAGGCAAATGTTCAACTCGCTGCTGAGACTCCGCTCCCGCGCCGCCACGTAGTGCTTGTCTATGTCGAACGGTTTGATCTTGCTGTCGCACGGGCATTGCAGTATGCACGGTCGCTGAGCCCTGGCGATTCGAGGGGGCTGCACTTTGTGCTTGACACGAAAGCGAGCCGTCGACTTGAGGAGGAGTGGCTCAAACTCGGCCTTGCGCTCTTCCCACTTGAGATTGTCGAGTGTCCAGACCGCCGTGTTGGTCGAGCGATCGTGCAGTTCATCGCGGATCTTGTTAGTGACGGTGAGACCGAGGTCACCCTATTGCTGCCAAGGCGTATCTATGGCCGCACCATCCGCAGTATCTCCCAGGACCGAATAAGCGACCGCATCGCCACACTTGTCGGTGAAATCCCGAATGCCTCTGCGACCATCATCCCGTTCCAGGTTCGAAGTCCAAGGCGTCTTCGTCACCTCGCCGAACTGCTGAACAATGCAGCGGACGCTAATGAACTCTCCGGCACCGCCCCGATGAGCGCCGAGGACGCCGATATCATGGGAGCCCCACCGACTGATTTCGTTCCTGGTGCAGTGCCGATCGGCGCAGTGCGCTGGCGTCAGCGGATGAAGGTGGCGGGTCGGGTGCACTCGATGCGCGTGCAGCCAGCTGCCGGGATTTCGAGCCTTGAGGCGACGATCGTCGACACCACCGGTTCACTGGTCCTCATCTTCCAGGGGCGTCGTCTCGTGCCAGGCATCGAGACAGGAGCGCTCTTGCTTGCCGAGGGCATGGTCGGCGAACGCGGAGGTCGGACCGCAATGATCAATCCGACCTACACGATCATTGCCTCGCCTTCACAGGAGGAGAGCGGCTCTGTCCACTAAGGCGGCTGGCGCAACTATATTTTCGCAGGTCAACTGGGTTGCGGTTGTCATCGGCCGACCCGCTCGTTATCCTTCGCCACAAAATCGTCAGGGCTAGGTATATGGCAAAAGCGCTCGTCATCGTGGAATCTCCGGCCAAGGCCAAGACCATCGCGCGGTTTTTGGGCGATGACTATGTTGTCGAGTCCTCGGTTGGGCATATTCGCGACCTCCCCGGATCGGCCAAGGAGATCCCTGCCGCCTACAAGGGAGAGGCCTGGGCACGTCTTGGAGTCGATGTTGATAATGACTTCAAGGCGCTGTATGTCATCTCGTCGAGTCGGGTTCAACAGGTCAAGAAGCTCCAGGGCCTGGTAAAGAACGCCTCAGAGGTCTACCTTGCAACAGATGAAGACCGGGAGGGAGAGTCGATCGCATGGCACCTTCTTGAGGTGCTTTCGCCAAGGGTCGAGGTCAAGCGGATGGTCTTTCACGAGATCACGAAATCGGCAATAGACGAGGCGATCGCGCACCCTCGAGAACTTGATCGACGACTCGTTGATGCCCAGGAGACTCGTCGCATCCTCGACCGGCTCTATGGGTATGAGCTCTCGCCTGTGCTCTGGAAGAAGGTCATGCCAGGTCTCAGCGCCGGGCGTGTCCAGAGCGTGGCAACGCGCGTCGTCGTCGAACGCGAGCGTGAGCGGATGGCATTTCGTTCCGCTACCTGGTGGAGTCTCACTGCCAATGTCGCGACCACGGAGGGAGAGAGCTTCTCCGCCGATCTCTCTCGTGTTGATGGCCGCGAGATCGTTACCGGTAAGGATTTCAACTCGACGGGGGCGCTCACGCAACCCGATCGCGTCATACTGTTGGACGAAGAGGGCGCGAACTCTCTCGCGAGCGCGCTTGAAACAGCGCCATTTCGCGTCGCATCTGTTGAGGATCGGCCGTATCGGCGCTCTCCTGCGGCGCCATTTATCACCTCCACGCTTCAACAAGAGGCCTCTCGCAAGCTGCATTTTTCTGCACAGAGGGCGATGCAGACCGCGCAGCGTCTCTATGAGCAGGGTTACATCACCTATATGCGAACGGATTCGACGACGCTTTCTGACACCGCACTTCGTGCAGCACGAGAGATCGCGGGTTCGCTCTATGGCGCGAACAATGTGCCAAGTGCACCGAGAAGCTATGTCCGCAAAGTGAAGAATGCCCAGGAGGCGCATGAGGCGATTCGGCCGGCGGGCGATGTCTTCCGGCTTCCTGCCGACGTGGCCCGAGAGGTCGGCCCGGACGAGGCTCGACTCTATGAACTCGTCTTCCAACGCACCGTCGCCTCGCAGATGATCGACGCGACGGGCGTGACGGCAAGCGTAAAGATCGAGGCTGAGACGACAGTTGCGAGCAGTGTCGCTGGAGTCGGGGCATCAGTTGAGTTTTCCGCCTCTGGAACGGTGATTACCTCACCGGGATTTCTCCTCGTCTACACCGAGGATCGTGATGAAGAGGATGAGGCAGATGAGTCAGGTCGCGATAGTGGCCTTCGGCTGCCATCGCTTTCGAGCGGAGATGAGCTCTCACTGGTCTCGCTCGCGGGAAAGGATCATGCGACAAAGCCACCCGCGAGATTTACCGAAGCATCTCTGGTCAAACGTCTCGAGGAACTCGGAGTCGGACGCCCGTCAACGTATGCCTCGATCATGCAGACGATTCAAGACCGTGGATACGTGTGGAAAAAACAGAGTGCCTTGATTCCGACCTATGTCGCCTTCGCCGTTGTCGGACTGCTTGAGGACAACTTCTCGACGCTGATCGATTACGGGTT
>DATLTI010000271.1:0-15595 GCA_035533675.1 Acidimicrobiales bacterium
ACCCTCCTGCGGGTACCTATTGTGTCACTCGAAACACTACGGGCGCGGGCCAAATAACGCTCGGCCAACCCGGATCATCGTCGAACCCTCAGCAACAGCAAACTCGAGATCCTCGCTCATCCCCATGGATGCCACACCAAGACCGAGCTCCGCCCTTAGCGTAGTCACACTCCGAAAGGCCGCGACAGCACTCTCACCGCCGCATGGAGGAGCAACCGTCATCAACCCCTCTACCAGAAGGCCAAGGCCCTCAAGTCGTCTGACAAGCTCAGGGACCGCTTCAACAACGACTCCGCCGCGCCCAGATATCCTTGCCGTGTCCACCTCGACGAGCACCGATGCACCGGGCACCCGTCTCGCGATCGCCTCACCCTCTTCATAACGATCTAGACCCTCATAGAGACCGACGAGTCCGCTCAGCCGGTTGATTTTGTTGCGTTGGATCCCACCGAGAAAGTGCCAACGCACCCGGTGATCCGGTACTGCCAAATTGAGCGCCGTCGCCTTTTCCACGAGCTCGTCCGCATAGTTCTCTCCGATGTCGACAATTCCGGCCCGATGGGCGGCGATCACCGCGTCGAGGCCGAAGGTCTTGGTGACCGCGACGATCGTCACCAAATCGACGTCTCCCCCAGATCTGACAATTCGCTCTTTGATCTTTTCAAGCCGGTGACTCACCGCAAGGGTGTACTGCTCAAGGTGTGCCTCGGAGAATCGCTTTTCGGGCACTACGTCAACGCTATCTCGGAGGTTGGCTCGCGCCAGATCACGAGCGCGTGGCGCTCGTCGTCTTTGTTTGCACGCCACGAATAGAATCTCGAGTCACAGGCGGTGCATCCCCCGAGTCGCGTAGGATTGAGAACACCTGCCATCTCGAGCGCGACGGTCACGCCTTTGACAAGATCGAGCGCATCGCTTCCATCATCACGTCGCACGTGCACCCCATCACCAAAACGCTCGACGAGTGGCGCGAGATCTGGCACGGAAAACTCGTAGCACTCCGGACCGATCGTTGGCCCGATGACCGCCCCGATCGTTCGCGCACCAAGCACTCGCATCTGTTCGATGGTCTGTTCAACGACACCTGCGAGAAGACCCCGCCACCCCGAATGCACGACTCCGATGACACCCTCTCGGCTCACGAGTCCGATCAATGAACAATCTGCTCCGAGCACACCAATCGGTAACGAAGATTCAGTGGTAATCATCGCGTCCGCTTCAAGGTCCGCCAGCCCGACCGAGCGGTCGACGACGACAATACGCGAGCCGTGTACCTGATGGACAAAGGTGCAACGCTCCGCGAGCTTTGCGGGAAGTGCTGAACGCGATGACGCATTCTGTGCCGCTGGGCGTTGGTCCCCGTCATCTCGCGTCGTCACCACAACGTGCACGTCATTGAACAAGAGCGTGCTCGGTCTCATCGTGGAGACCCGGTCATTATTTCAAAAACGAGGGTACGTCAAACTCATCGTCATCGAGGTCAATCTCTCCGACGTCGCCAAAGACGTCGGGAGCTGCTCCCGCCGCTGTCTGTGCATGACGGCCGGTAGAGCCCGTGCGATCGAATCCTGCGGCAATCACGGTGACCCGCACCTGCTCACCAAGGCTGTCGTCGATGACCGATCCAAAGATGATGTTCGCGTCAGGGTGCGCGACAGCGTGAATCGCCTCCGCTGCCTCGTTCACCTCGAACAGTCCAAGCGAACGGCCGCCAGCGATGTTGAGCAAAATGCCACGCGCGCCATCAATCGATGCCTCAAGCAACGGCGAGGTAATTGCATGTCTCGCAGCGTTGAGCGCTCGGCCTTCACCGCTCGCCGAACCAATTCCCATGATCGCCGAACCCGCGTCGCGCATGATCATCTTGACGTCCGCGAAGTCAGTGTTGATAAGGCCAGGAAGGTTGATCAGGTCGGTGATTCCCTGCACACCGTGCAAAAGGACGTCATCTGCCATCTTGAATGCATCGACCATCGAGGTGTTCGCATCGGCAAGGGTCAAGAGACGCTCGTTCGGAATGACGATGAGCGTATCGACCTTTTCCTTGAGGCGCTGGATTCCAGCATCTGCCTGAACGGTGCGACGACGTCCCTCGAAGGGAAATGGACGGGTGACAACACCAATTGTCAACGCGCCCGCGTTCTTCGCGATCTCTGCAATCACTGGGGCTCCACCAGTACCGGTGCCACCACCCTTACCGGCGGTGATGAACACCATGTCGGCGCCCTTGAGAACCTCTTCGATCTCTTCGCGATGCTCTTCGGCAGATAGTCGTCCGACCTCCGGATCGCTGCCAGCGCCAAGTCCGCGAGTCGTCTGTGAACCAATCGCGAGCTTGATATCCGCGTCACTCATCATCAACGCCTGCGCATCGGTGTTGACCGCGATGAATTCGACGCCGCGTAGTCCGGAATCGATCATGCGATTCACGGCATTTACACCAGCCCCTCCGACACCAACAACCTTGATGACTGCGATGAAGCTGCTTACAGCGTTCGTCATGGTCTCGTTCTCTCCCTGTAGCATCGCCGAGCTTGCATCAGGCTCAAGCGCGTGGGTTGCTCATTGATTCAACACTCTAGACCGTTGTGCCCGACAGTTTTCCGGAGCACTTTTCGCCAGACGGGGCGCAATCATCCGCTGATCGCCGGTGTGGTGGTTCCCACCGGGGTGGATTTTATCGCCTTGACCGGCACCTTCGCCACCAAAGAGGCAGAGCTGAGGACCGGCGACGAGGGGACGCGCAGGTTGATGGTGGTGACACCGACGAGCGAGACATGATTTGCAAGCAGCGTTGAAAGTGCCACCACCTTCTCAGACAGTGCTGAGGCGCTGCCGAATATGACAATCGGGCCCAAGACAAGCTTGATGCTCAGCTCATCACTGGTCGAATAGGTGACCTCTTGCACCTGTGACACAAGTGCAATCGGAAGCGCATCTGCGAGGGCAACTTCGCCACCGAGTGCCTCGCTTACAACAGCTCCAGGAGAGGGCATTGGCGAAACCTGTCGGAGACGAACCAGTCCTTTTGTACGCAGACTGCGAAATCCCAGTGCCCGGCCCTCGGAGTCAAACAGCTCCCAGCGATGTCTGCGAATACTTGCCTCGGCAACCGGGACGCGCTCGGTGACGCTGATCGTCACAGACTTTGGCCAGTGACGCGCAACGACCGCAGTCTTGATCCACGGGAGTGATTCAAGGCGCGTCGAGATCTCCGCAGGATTGACATCGATCAATGGAGGGTGGCCGTTGAGCCCTGCGATCGTAACGATCTCGGCAGGAGGCGTCTCGTGAGCGCCCGTCACCTTGACCGATGCAATCGCAAACAGTGATGTGTGCAAGACAAGAAAGACGCTGGCGATGAGCGCTGGCAGCACAAGAAATGCCGTCACACGCACAAGACGCCTACGGACAGTGCCCGTGATTTGGGTAGGACTCACCGAGCGCGCGCGCACACGATTCGGAGACTGTATTGAGGCCTTTGGCGTAGTTCGATTGCGGACCGATTCTGCAGAACGGTTCACGTGCGTCGCCGGTCTCTTTCGACCCGCCCGTGGCGCGCGGGTGCCGTCTCCCTTCGAAGTCGCCCGCGACGGCTGCTCTTTGGGTGAGGAGGTCGCGTTCGTGTGCTTTGTCATCCGCTTTGCGGGCTCACGAACAGGCCGCTTGCCCGTCACCTTCTTCTTCGGTTTCTTTGGCCGCGAGGGTTGCTCTGGCATCACAGATCAAATCCGACCATTCGCAGTTCGGTGACGAGCTCAATGCCGGACGACCGTGCGACCGATTCCTTGACAAGATCAATCAGGGCGCGCACATCGTCAGCTTTGCCACCAGCATCGACCTGGATGAAATTCGCATGCTTAGACGAGACCTCGGCGCTCTTGTGACGCAGCCCCTTGAGTCCGGCGGCCTCAATGATCTTTCCGGCCGAGTCGCCCACGGGGTTGGTGAACACCGAACCGCAGTTCCTTCCCCCAGGTTGGTGAACCCGTCGCCACCTGACGATCTCCTCGAGCAGCTCCTCGGACTCCGTAGACTTCGCGTGGGCCAGCCCCTGAAGGCGCGCCTCGAGCACGATCTCACCCGGACCGATATTCGTATGTCGATAGGCACAGTCCAGATCGTCTCTCGCTCGCCACTCGTCCGTCGCGCCCGAGAGATCAACGACTCTCGCACTGACGAGATTCATCTCGGTCTCAGCACCATGCCCACCGGCATTCATCGTCACCGCGCCGCCAACGGTTCCTGGGACGCCTACCGCCCACTCGAGGCCGCCGACTCGTGAGGCAACGCTTCTCCTCGCGAGCACCGGATAGGGAACTGCCGCACCGGCCGTGATCGAACCACTTTCATCGTCAATTACGAGTTCGCTGAACACTCCGGCGAGATGCACAGCAAGTCCCAAGAATCCCCGGTCAGCGACGAGCAGATTTGAACCGTTGCCGAGCACGAGCACCTCGATCCCACTCGTCTTCACCGCCGATGCAACTCGCTCAAGGGACTGCTCATCGATGATCTCGACAAATAGCGCTGCCGATCCTCCGACGCGATAGGTCGTTCTCGGACCGAGTGGCTCAAACTGGACTGCAAGATCACCGAGGCTTTCGATACAGACTCGCACCGGATCGTCTACGCGCATCTGATCACCACGTCAGCGCAAGCAGTTCGTCGGGAAGACCGGTGAGGTCTCCCGCACCAAGGGTCACACAGCAGTCTCCTGGTCGGAGCTCTCGCTTGAGAAAGTCGACAAGGTCACGGTGTTGCGCGACAAAGTTCACGTTTATTGATGGATCGAACTCGCTCACTGCGTCAGCAATAAGTTTTCCTGTGATGCCCGGTATCGGTGACTCGCCAGCTGGGTAGATATCGGTGATGACCACGAGTTCGGTCTCTCGAAACGCAGCTCCGAATGCCACGGAGAGCTGTTGCACGCGTGAGTAGCGATGTGGCTGAAAGATCGCAACCACGCGCTTCCAGCCGCCCTGGCGCGCTGCAGCAAGCGTTGCTGAAATCTCACCGGGAAGGTGTGCATAGTCGTCGACGAAGGTGATCCCACCGACCTCGCCACGAAATTCGAAGCGTCGCGCTACACCGGCAAATCGAGACAGCGCACGCTGGGCAGAGTCGAGCGGAATGCCGAGTCGGAAGGCAACCGCTATCGCACAGGTGGCATTGCGGGCATTGTGCTCGCCGGGCACTGGAAGCTCAAAGTGTCCAAGTGTCGTCCCGGCACGCTCGATACGAAAGGCGATGTGCGCCCTTCCCGTTGAGAAATCACAGATCCGAAGCTGTGCCTGCTCACTGAATCCATAGGTCGTTGCGCTCTCTGGGGCAAGTGACATTGCGACCGGGTCATCCGCGCAGACCACTGCCGCAGTCGCTGCCCGATCCATGAACTTGGCGAATGCAGCCTTGAGGGACTCAAACGAACCGTAGTGGTCGAGGTGATCGACCTCGATGTTCGTCACCACCGCGATCTCCGACGCGATCTTGAGAAATGTTCCGTCGCTCTCATCGGCCTCGACGACAAGCATCTCGCCGCTCCCCCAGACAGCGTTCGTTCCGATCTCATTCACCTCACCACCGATGAGAAACGAAGGAGAGCGACCTGCCTCAATGAGTATCAGACTGAGCATCGAGGTCGTCGTCGTCTTGCCGTGCGTGCCCGATACCGCAATTGTGAAGCGTTCGTCACAGATCGCGGCGAGAAGCTCTGCGCGGCGCAGCACGGGAATATTACGCCGCAACGCCTCTTGGTACTCGACGTTCTTCTCAGGAATCGCAGTCGATATCCCGACCAGATCAGCGTCTTTCACCTGATGAGCATCATGGCCGATCGCAACGGTAATATTAAGCGCGCGCAGCCGGTCGAGCGCGGCCGAGTCCTTGAGGTCACTGCCACTTACGCGATGGCCCATTGCGTGCAATACCGCGGCGATCGCACTCATACCGGCACCACCAATACCGACGAGATGAATCGCGCGCGGAGTCTTCAGATCAATGTGCGCAGTCATCTCTATGTTCATCTCTATGTCCTAGCCGACTTGTTCATACTCCTGGCCCAACGGTTTTCGTCTCACCACGTTATCGACTAAACCAGCGATGACTCGGGCGGCGCCGCGATGACCGACAGTGCGGGCAGAGGCGCTCATCTTGGCAAGGGTTGTCCGATCATCGATCAATTCGGTGACGCGCTCGACAAAGGCCTCGGTCGTTGCCTTGTCTTCAAGCATGATCGCTCCCCCTCGGCTCGAGAGTGCCAGAGCATTTTTCCGCTGGTGATCATTCGGGGCATTGGTGAGCGGAAAAAGTATTGCTGGAGTTCCCGTGATCGCGAGCTCTGCGACGGTCATCGCACCTGCTCGACACACCATCAGGTCGCTCGCGCTCAAGAGCGCTTCCATCGCGTTCGTGAACCCAACACAGCGATAGTTCGAACCAAGATGAGCTGTTGAGACCTGTTCACACATCTGTTGGTAGTTGCGCTCACCAACGACGTGATAGATGAAAATGTCCTCTCGTGCCCGAAGCGCTGTTGCAAGTGCGAGCCCAAGTTCATTGAGCCTCTGTGCGCCAAGAGAACCTCCAACGATCGCGATGCACCTCGTTGCGTCCGGAATCTCAAGAAGTGCCCGTGAACGCATTCGCTCATGCTCGTCACGCGTTACAGACTCGATTGCCTCGCGTACCGGAGCGCCGGTGAGTACCGCTCGGGGAAGTTGCGTCTCGGAAAATCCAACTGCACTCAACATTGCGTGTCGTGCAATCATTTTGTTGGCGCGCCCAGCGGCTGCGTCGACATTGACGATGACAACAGGAATTTTCAGAATAAGCGCAGCTGTCGAACATGGCACGGCGGCATAGCCGCCGACGCTCACGACAGCACCCGGACGCCTTCTGGTCATCATCGCGAGCGACCAGATCGTTGCAAGCAACAGTCCAAGCGCTGCACTCACATACGCAATGCTCACGCGCCGCGAGATTCCCCGACCTAAAAGCAGATGGATCTTGTAGCCCGCATCGCGGATGATCTTCCCCTCCATGCCGCGGCGCGAGCCGACGAAGTCGATCTGTTCCTTTGCATATCCGATGTCAACGAGCGCATCTGCCACCGCGAGAGCGGGAAGGACGTGACCGGCGGTTCCACCGCCGGTGATGATGACCGAGGATTTAACCATAAGCAACAACCGATGTCTACGAGCGACGCGTCCGGCTGTCAGGTCGGAAGAACCGACCTGCGACCGAACTCATCAAGCGCTGCGCGGGCTCGTTCGGAGTTGTCCTGGTAGCGCTGTGGCGGGCAATGTTGACGAGTAGTCCGACGGCGGTGAGGATCGCGATCAACGATGACCCTCCAAAGCTGAGGATCGGAAGCGGCACGCCGGTCTCTGGCATCACGCTGATCACGCCACCGATATTGACGATCGCCTGCCCGACGATCCATATCGTGAGTGCGAGCGCAAGAAGTGACGAGAATCGGTCTATGGCGTAGACCGCAATCTTGATCCCGGCGACACCGATCAGGGCAAAGCCGAGAATCACGACCAATGCACCGATGTAGCCATACTGGTTGCCGATCACCGCGAAGATGAAGTCGGTCTGGGCGTTCGGGAGAAAGCCCCAGGTGGCTGAGGAGACACCGAATCCCGTGCCGGTCAGATGGCCAGATCCAAGCGCAAGGAGCGACTGGACGAGCTGGTATCCAGAGCCGGTCTCGTGTTTGAACGGCGAAATGAACGACAACAGCCTCTGACGCCGATAGGCGGCCGAGAGGGCAAACATCGTTCCGACAACGCTCATCAACAACACGGTGCGGACAAAGATGTGCCTTTCGATGCCAGCTCCGAACAACAACGCGAAAAAGATCAGCGACAACAAGATCGTCGATCCAAGGTCTGGCTGGAGCAGCACGAGCAACGCAGTCATTCCAAACACCGCTCCTAGTGGAAAGACGATGTCGGCGACCGCGTGGCGCGTCCGCTCGCGACACGCAATGAAATCTGCCGCAAAGATCGCAAAGATCAACTTCGCGAACTCCGTCGGCTGAAAGCGCAGAAAGCTCAGTCCGATCCAGCGACTCGATCCGCCGGCGCTCTTTCCTGCAACCAACACGACGAGCAGCGATCCGACAGCCGCAAGAAACAACAACAGCGAGTAGCGTCGCACGGTCGACAGATCGATGCGTGAGGCGTACCAGAAGGCCATCAAGCCGATCAAGGTCCAGACGATCTGTCGTTCAAATAGGGCCAGTCCCGACCCGTATTGGGCCATCGAGATGACCGACGAAGAGGACAGCATCAAAACCAGCGCAATCACGACAAAGATCGCAGAGACCACCTGCAAGATCGCCGCCTGGCGTCGCGCCTGGGCGCGTCCGGTCTCCGGCGCGGAGGGAAGAAAGTGATCGAACACCCGCGCTGTCTGGATCGCCATTAACAGACCCCCCGGCGGTCATTGGCTGTCCCGTGTGCATCACCAAGAGCTCGAACCGCTCGGACAAAGTCTTTACCGCGCTCTTGATAGGACGAATACCAGTCAAAGGAGGCACATCCGGGCGAGAGCAGGACGACATCTTCTGGCTGGCAGTACCCGTAGGCCAACCTCACCGCATCGTCCATCGTCGTCGCCTCAACAGCCTCGCACCCAGAGGCGAAGATCGAAAGCACCTCTGGCGCTGCCTCGCCGATCGCAACCACCGCGCGGATTTGGTGATCCCGGTGTGCATCGACAAAGTCGCGGATCACCGAGAGATCGAGCCCCTTGTTCTTTCCTCCGGCGATAAGCACTGAGGAGGGAAATGAGCGAAGCGCCGCAATCACCGCGGAGGGGGTCGTCGCCTTTGAATCATCATAGAAGTCGACTCGCGAAATGACTCCAACGTGTTCGACGCGATGCGCAAGCACCGTCGCCGCGCGTAGCGCCTGCTGACAGCCCGCAACATCAGCTCCTGCCTCGAGTGCGCTCGCGAGCGCGGCGAGCGCGTTGTCAATGTCATGGGGAAGCGCGCGCGATAGAAGCCCTATAGCGCCAAGATCTCGCCCACCAGGACCGACGAATCGATCCTCGATGGTCTGATAATCGGCATCTTCGCGACCAAAGGTGACGACGCGGGCGTGTGATGCACGCGCCAAACCGACGATCACCGGATCCTCGCGATGCACGACCGCGACGTCGCTGGCATCTTGATTCGCGAAGATCTTTGCCTTTGACGAGCGATAGTCATCAAGTGACGCATGCCAGTCGAGATGGTCCTCGGCGAAATTCAGCCAGGTCGCAACGTGGGGATGAAAGCGCTCGGTGAGGGCGAGTTGAAACGACGAGACCTCGGCAACGATGACATCGAGGTCATCGCGCTCTACCGCATCAATGAGTGTCGGACCGATGTTGCCAGCGGCGGTGCTCCTGATCTTTGAGTTGCGCATCATCTGATCGACCATCGTCGTCACGGTCGTCTTCCCGTTCGTGCCAGTGATCGCGATGATCGGCTTGCGAGCAAGTCGAGAGGCGAGTTCGATCTCAGAGATGAGCATGTCTTTTGGGGTGAACGCGTACACGGGATGACTCGGTGGCACTCCCGGGCTCACCACCACCAACGAGCAGCACGCGATGATCTCGCGGAGCTGGTGCTCATCTGGCCCAATGACCAGCTCGACACCAAGTGCGCGCGCCCGTGCCTCGGTGTCTTCGCGTGGACGGTCTTCGATCACGACAACGCTCGCACCATGGGAGAGCGCGACGCGAGACACCGCCTCTCCGGTAGCAGCGAATCCGATCACTGCGATTCGTCCGAGCGATGAGGAAGAGCCTCGATCGATCATGTTTTGCTCAGTGGGTCGGCAGACTCAGGAAGTCTGCGTAGAAGATACCAAGCGCGAGTGCGGTAAAAAGCGCTCCGAGAATCCAGAAACGGATGATCACAGTCGTCTCTGGCCAGCCGAGTAGTTCGAAATGATGATGTAGCGGCGCCATGCGAAAGATCCGGCGGTGAAAGCCTCGGAACATCACGATCTGCAAGATTACCGAGAGTGTCTCGAGCACGAAGAGCCCGCCGATGATCGGCAAGAGGAGGAGCAGATTGAGTTCAAGTGCAAGACACGCGAGTCCGGTTCCAAGTGCCAGCGATCCGGTGTCACCCATGAAGATCCTCGCCGGTGCCGCGTTCCACCAGAGAAACCCCACGCACGCGCCCGCGATCGCGATCGCGGCCATCGACAGATCCAGCGAATCGGGTACGTGATAGAGCGGATGTCGGTACTCCCAATAACCAATCAGCCCAAAACAACTCGCCGCAAAGGCAGTCGCACCGGCTGCAAGTCCATCGAGACCATCGGTGAGGTTGACCGCATTCGAAGAGCCAACAATCGAGAGGATTGCGAGGATGACCCATCCAGCGATGCCGAGCGCAACGCCGGGGTGGTCATAGCGGGTGAAGGTCAATGTGGTCCCCAGATGCGAGAGGTGAATCGCGAGAAGGGCAAAGACGGCCGCGAGTATCACCTGGAGCGAGAACTTTCCGCGCTTTCTCAGTCCAAGGCTGCGACTGTGATACACCTTGATCCAGTCGTCCAGAAACCCGATCACCGCGCTCGCGACGACGGCTCCAACGACAAGTATCCCACCTGGGGTGTAGGGCGATTTTGTCCCGACATGACCGAGCACATAACCGAGCACGATCGCGATCACCATTGCGATGCCACCCATCGTCGGCGTTCCGGCCTTCGCAGCATGAAGGGCTGGACCATCGTGGCGGACCTGTTGGCCAATCCGTCGTGTCGTCAGCCATCGCATCAGGATCGGCGTGCCAAAGCCCGCAGTGAGCAGCGCGATTCCACCCGATATCAGAATCGCAATCATGGACGGGGCCTCGCATTCTCACCAACATTGAGCCCAAGGCGCGCGAACTCCTCGCGCACTACCTCGCGGTCATCGAAACGGATCGTGCGATCCGCGAACTGCTGCGTGGTCTCGTGACCTTTGCCAGCAACTACGACGACGTCTCCTGGCCGCGCCTGGGAGAGCGCAAGGGCAATCGCTCGTCTGCGGTCAGGCTCGACCACAATGCGTGCCGCGGGGTCGACACCCGCTCTGATCTCTCCGATTATCACATCGGGGTCCTCGCCTCTCGGATTGTCAGACGTCAGTACGATGCCATCGGCGAACTGCGAGGCAATCGCACCCATTGCGGGGCGCTTACCCCGGTCACGGTCCCCTCCGGCGCCAAAGACAACGAGCAGGCGTCCATGTTTTGTTGGATCCGCGCTCGAGTGCACATTGAGTCCGTTCCCCTCGAGCGCGGATCGCGCGGCGTGCAAGACCTCCTCGAGACCGTTTGGGGTATGTGCGTAGTCAACAAGTACCACGACTCCCCCAGCCTCGATCGCCTCGAAGCGACCCGCTACCGGTGGCGCTGCACTCAGTCCCTCGGCGATCACATCGTCACTGATGCCAAGCGTTGCGGCGGCCTTTGCTGCACCAAGCGCGTTCGCGACATTGAAGCGTCCACCAAGACCGAGACGCACGAGCCGGCCGGCGTAGCGGAACTCGCTTGAGCTGACACCAATTTTCAGGTCCTTCGCGTCGTCGAGCGAATAGGACTCGACGGGAATCTTGTTGTAATCGAGGATCCGCCTCCCATAGGCATCGTCCGCGTTGACGACGCCGACGCTCGCGTACTCGGGGGTGAACAGCTTCAGCTTCGCCTGGAAATATGATTCCATCGTCCCGTGAAAATCAAGATGGTCATGGGTGAGATTGGTAAATAGCGCGACATCAAAGCGCATTCCAGCGACTCTATTCTGAACGAGAGCATGTGAACTCACTTCGATCGCCATTGCCTTGCATCCTGCATCCCGCTGGCGCGCAAGGGCCCGTTGCAGGTGCGGTGACTCAGGTGTCGTGCGCGCGCCATCGAGCGTGCCGAGCACTCCCGTTCGCAATCCATTTCTCTCGAGTATCGACCGGAGCAGATAGGTCGTGGTCGTCTTGCCGTTCGTTCCCGTAACCCCGATCGTCTTCATCGACGCTGAGGGGTCTCCGTAGAAGGCACACGCCGCACGCGCCATGGCGATGCGCGCGGTACCTGGCGCGACGACAAGCTGAACGGCGCCAAACACCTCTTCAGTCACCGAGTGTTCACAGATGAACGCCGTCGCCCCGGCGAGTGCTGCCTCTCGTGCAAAGTTGTGTCCGTCGATGTGCTGGCCCACAAGGCAGCAGAACAGCGCGTCCATCTTGACCTCGCGATGGTCAAAGACGACGTCTGCAATCTTCATGCCATCAGCAACACCGAGCACACACAGAGGCTCAACGCGATCGATGATCGTCTCGATGCGGATGTGACGCTCCTGACCGTTCAACGTGGGCCGGTTCATCCCTGAGCCGTCACTGCGCACTGGATCTGCGACGCCTTGGAACGCACCGGTGGTGCAATATCGAAATGTCGCAGTGCATATCCCATTACCTGAGCGAAAACCGGGGCTGACACCGAACCACCATAGATGGGCGTCGGATGGTTAAACACGACAACTGCGGACAATTTCGGCGCCTCTGCTGGCACAAAACCCACGAACGTCGCATTGAAATCGCCAGGAACAAAGCCAGTTGGGCTCGGTACCTGCGCCGTTCCCGTCTTTCCGGCAACGGTATAGCCCGGCACACAGGCCGAAACCGCTGTTCCATCCTGGACGACGCCCTCAAACATGGGAACCATCTCCGAGGCGGTCAGGGAGTCGATCGAACGATGCGAGGCTGGTGGTGCTACAGGCGTCTCGACGCCAGCAGAGTTGACAACACCGTTGACCAGATGCGGAGGAACCAGCACACCGCCATTCGCGATCGAGTTGTAGGCATCGAGCACCTGCATCGGCGTTACCGCCTCACCGGTTCCGATCGCCATCGATGGAGCGGTCGCACCCTGCCATGTCGAGGACGGACTGACAAGGCCTGCTGACTCGCCGGGCCAGTTGAGTCCGGTGTAGTTCGTGAATCCATAGGCCCTAAGCGCCTCACCGAGTCGTGTCGGACCGAGCAGACGGCCGATCTTGATCGTGCCGATGTTCGACGACTGAGCGAGGATGTCTTTGACCTGCAGCGATTCTGTCGGATGGATCTCTGCGTCTTGGAAGACATAGCCACCGATGCTCAACGAATAGGGAACGACAAACGAGGTGGTCGGTGAGATCAGTCGATAGTGCATCGCGTACGAGACCGTCGCGATCTTCATCACCGACCCCGGCTGATAGACAGCAGTCAGTGCAAGATTGGAGGGAGCCGGTCCGATCGGTCCTGAATTGGCACACGCCCCGTTTCTCAGTCGACACAGATCGACCATTGCAAGGATCGCCCCGGAATGAACGTCTTCGACAACTGCTATCCCAGAGAGCGAGTGTGAGATCACCATCTCTGCTGCGACATCCTTGGTCACCTCTACCTGGAGTGGTTCATCAAGAGACAGCACAAGATTCTCTCCAGCAACCGAGCGTGACATCACCTCGGGCTGGCCCGGGAGCTGGACCCCCCCAGGAGCAAGAGGAATGATCTCAGTTCCGGTCTTTCCCGCGAGCTGCGCGTTGTATGCATACTCGAGACCTGCATCTCCTTGACCAGAACCGTTCACCGAACCAAGGACCGGTTGAAAGATCGAGGCGCCAGGAGAGACGCGCACGGTGTCGACCTGCGTGGTGATTCCCGAGACTCCAAGATTGTTCACCACGTTATTGACAGCAGTGCTCACCTGTCTGGCGAGCACGACATAGCCGTTCTTCTGTTTCAACAGTGGATAGAGCATCGCCGCGCTCTGGTGAAGGATCGGACTGAGCTGATTCGCGAGGCTGAGTGGATCGGTGATGAGAAAGTCATCGGCGACCACGTCATAGCGGGGAACCGAGAGCGCGAGCAGATCTCCACTGTGGTCATAGATCGAGCCGCGCACGCTCTGCAGCGTCACCGTCTGATCGAGCTCGCTCTTTGCCTGTTGCGCGTACTGGGAGCCGTTGAGAATCTGCACCCGACCGAGCAATAGGGCAAGCAGTCCAAAGATTGCGACGATGCTGAGCGATAAAAGGTGATAGCGCCTGCGGATCCGCTGCTTTCTTGACACCGGTGCGCGATAGGCATCAGCGCTTGACACCAATTGACTCCTTGCCCTTGTCAGCGACGGTTGGGCCCGGAATGACCGGCGTGAGATAGACGACGCTCTGTGGCGTGATCATCCCCAGTCGGTGTTCGGCAAGCTGCAAGATCCGTGCTGGGGCCTCAAGTTGGGCCCGGTTAAGGAGAAGGTTTTCGTTCGTCTGCGTCGCACTGGCAAGATGGCTCTGGAGATAATCAAGCCTGATCTGTTGGGTACCGAGCAGGTTCTGTCCCATCCCGACAACAAAGATCCCACCAACGAGAAACACTGTCGCGAGCAGAAGCATCGCCCGTGCGCGTCTGCGTTCGGTCTCTGGCTTGATCTTTTGCGAGGGAACAACGGTAAGGCGTCGACGCTGTTCGGCCGCCTCGTCAATGCGTGGAGCGGCGGTCTGACGCGAGGTGGCACCTCTTGCCGACCCGGTTATCGCCACGAGTTCCGCCCAGCTACCTCAATCGGGTCGAGCCGCTCGGCAACGCGCAGACGCACGCTCTTTGCGCGCGGGTTCAAAGCGATCTCCTCAGGAGAGGCCATGCGCGCGCCGCGATTCAAAAGACGGAGCGTCGGAACAGCTCCACAGACACAGGGAAGACCTGGAGGGCACTGGCATCCACCCGTAGATCCATAGAGAAGGTGGTCCTTGGTAATCCTGTCTTCGCCCGAGTGATACGAGAGCACGATGATCTTTCCACCTGGTGCCAAGAGGGTGATCGCGTCATCGATTGCGCTGCCAAGCACATCGAGTTCCTCATTAACCACCACTCGAAGCGCCTGGAAGACGCGTCGCGCTGGGTGGCCGCGGCGCCTCGCGGGAACCGGAATCACTCGGGTGACAAGTTCAGCGAGCGCGAGTGTGCTCGTCACCGGGCGCTCAGCGATAATCGTACGGGCGATCTTTCGTGCGAAACGCATCTCGCCGTGAACATAGAACAGCGCACTCAGCTGCTCCTCGGTCGCGCTGTCGAGATACTCGGCGGCGGTCTGACCCCGCGTCGGATCCATGCGCATATCGAGTGGTCCGTCGTTCTGATATGAAAACCCGCGCGACGCCGTGTCAAGTTGGTGTGAGCTCACTCCAAGGTCAAACAGCACCGTCGATGCGCCGGCATCTGATACGCCGTCTTGGTGCGCAATGTGCGCAATCTGATCAAAGCGCGCGTGATGTATCGAGACTCGATCGCCAAATGCGCCAAGCCGAGCACCTGCAGCAGTGATCGCTGCCTCGTCTTGGTCAAGGCCGATCAACCTGCGCTCTGGAAAACGTTTGAGAATCGCCTCGGCATGTCCTGCACCACCGAGCGTTGCATCGATCACTGGCAGGTCCGGCGTATTGAGCATCGCGTGGAGAACCTCGTCGAGCATCACCGGTACGTGCGTGAATGTTTCACCCATCAGCAATCCCTCGATCCCCGCAGGCAGGAGGGACGTCCCGCGCGCTGAGCCGAAATCGACAGAGAGGGTTGT
>DATLTI010000272.1:0-6171 GCA_035533675.1 Acidimicrobiales bacterium
AGAGTTGGACCAATCCGTCTCCTCATCGAATTGACGATGCCGTCGAAGCCCTTGGTGCAGAGTCCCTTCGACACATACTTCGACTCAAATGATCCCGTTTACGGGCAACAGGGGAGAGGAGCCCCCACATTTCTGGACGGGCAGCAATCGAGACGTCGATTGGCGGGATTCAATTTGAATTCCATCAACCGAGCCGCTTCCACAGTGGAATATTGCGATACGAGTATGACTCCCAGAACGGCCGAGGTTCAGGTCATACACCTCTGAGCGGGAGCATTGAAAAGGACATGCGACAGCAGATTGCGCGGCAAGTCGAGAGTGGGCTCAGCAATCTCGCCACCTCGTAATTGGGAAACTGCCAGTGCAAGGTTGCAGATGTTACGTCGGGTCTCCGATGGCGAAAGTCCCAATCGTTTGCTCGTGCACGTTGTGTCGTGCATCGGTACTCTCAAGATATGGTGCTGGGACGGATAAGAGCCACTTCGACGTCTGGGAGAATATTTGCAGTCGCGGTAATTTTCCTCGTTGGAATATCTCTCTTCTCAATACTCCAAGGCGGTGCGATTCCCTCAAAGCGCTTGACGTGCACCGCTCACGTCAGTACATATCGGCCTCTTTCGTACAACATTGTGACAATCTACGTGACTACCACAGCGGATGCTCACGTGTCAGGGACGGTGACCAGTGGTAAATCATCTTGGTCGATGGTTCCGACTGCTCCAGCCAACGCCATCGGTAGAGCCTGGCTGTACCAAAAGATTTCGGCGGTCTTAATGTCAACAGTCAATCATGTAAACCTGCGTGTTTCCTTGAATGGTTCGGTAGGACACTGTTACACGCAGTTCAAACCCGTGGTGTACACGCCCGGCTCGTATTGATCTTGAATTGGAGTCACTCATAATTGAGTCTCCAGTGCAAGGTGGCAGAGTCACGTCGGGTCTCCGACACTAGACAGTTTATCCTCCCGTAACGACGAAGATGCAAAATGGATGTCCCTTAGGATCGGCGTATACGCGTAGCGGCTCTTCAACAGAATCTGAGTGACCAGTCGTAACTCGCCGCCGAGTTCAATAATCCGCAAGTGCAGGCATTAAATTCGTCGGGGTCTCGCACCACAAGGTCGAGAGCTACGACTTGACCAACGACGACGACTCATTGACGTGTGGTCGGAATAGGAGCATTGGGATCCGAATCAAATGGCCGACGAGGCGCCGATGATCACATTCGCCGTAATGTCTATTTCGGTGTGAAGTGAATTGGCGATGTAGCACTCGCGATGGGCAATCTCCACGAGGTGCTTTACTCGATCCACCGAGGTCCCCGCAGCAACACGAATGGTCGGACGAAGTGAGATCGATGTGAGTCGCATCGGCAGATCCTTCTCGGGCATTACGCCTACTGCAGCATCGTCGTAATGAAGTACATCGACTCGTGCTCGCGCGGCAACAGCGAGGAAGCTCAATAGTTGACACGATGAAGCAGCGAGGACCACTAGTTGTTCGGGATTGAGAAGTCTCGGATCGCCCCGAAAGGCCGGGTCCGAACTGAGTTCCAATTGCTGTATGGCTGGGGGTGCCGAAGCAACGTGGGCTCGCCCGTACCCCTCATACCCGATGATGGTTGAGCCACTCCACTGGCACCGCACCCCGTACTCGTGGGAACGATCGTCTTTGGACATTCCTTAACCCTAGGAGACGGCGTCGAAATCTTGAAAAGCCCCCATGTTGGCGGCATTGAGCGGGCTCACTTCCATTCGGCAATTATGTCACCACACCGCTTCAGTCGCATCGGAGCTGGAACCGCAGATACCTGGACGACAACAAGTGCACCACCTAGCCCTCGTTACTTATCATTTGCCGAACTGGGAGATAACTCCACCGGTCGATTTGCCAGTCGGATTGTTGACGTCGGCTCACCGACTCGAACGTTCTGCTACCACGCGCTGAAGACTGGTCTCGCAAATAGCGAGGTCTGATCACAGATGGAGAGCGACTTGACATAGGAGCATCAGGAGACGCACCCGAAAATCCGTTGCGGGTGCTGTTATACAGGATGCGCACCCGCTCTCCGACGCCAGAATTCTGCGGTGCGAATGTTAACCTCACCGAGCGGTTGACATTCACCCACTGGCTGGCTGAACTGATCTAAACGGGAAGAGCGGTGATGCCTTTACAGGAAAATATGTCGATCAAAGGGAAAGGTTCGCTCAATGAGTTCGAGACAGTGGCTACGACCTCTGCGGGAGCGTAATTTCCGACTCTTCTTCCTGGGACAAACGGCATCGCAAATTGGAAGTGGGATGGCGCCAGTTGCCGTCGCATTTGCTGTCTTAGCTCACGGCAACGCGAGTGACGTTGGATACGTCTTGGCAGCGGGGACCGTGCCCCTGGTCGTTCTCCTGCTTGTCGGTGGGGTAGTGGGCGATCGAATAAGCCGTCGCCGACTCATGCTGCTAGCTGACGGCCTACGGACACTCGCCGAATTGGGACTAGGACTCTGGGTCCTCTTGTGGCGTCCTCCCCTCTGGGGGTTCATGTCGCTCGCGGCGCTGATGGGCATCGGCCAAGCATTCTTCAACCCGGCGATGACCGGCATCGTGCCGCAGCTCTTGGATGCGGAGATGCTGCAGCAGGGTAACGCCCTCAACGGAATCTCGACGTCGGGCGGCGGGATCGTCGGTCCGGCGGTCGCGGGGATTATCGTCGCCGTTTCGAGTCCTGGTTGGGCAATTCTCGCTGACGCGGCGACGTACTTCATCAGCGTGGTATCGCTCGCGCTCATTCGCATCGATTGGAACGCCACTGAGCACCCCGAAGCATTCATTGCGCAGCTCCGAGAAGGCTGGCGCGAGTTTTGGTCTCGTTCGTGGCTGTGGGCCATCGTGATCCAGTCCGCGTTTGTCAACGCCCTCTTTGCCTCCGTTTTCGTGCTAGGACCGCTCATCGCCAAACAGTCGCTCGGTGGTGCCTCATCGTGGGGGGCGATCCTGGCGGCGGAGGGTGCCGGCGCCGTCGTAGGGGGAATCGTGATGCTGCGAGTACATCCTCGGCGGCCCCTGCTCATAGCAAATCTGTCAGCGCTAGTTTTCGCCTTGCCTCTGTTTTTCCTCGCGACTCGGTCGGCCGTGGCGCTCATTGCGCTCGCGGCGTTCTTAGCTGGTGGATTCATCGCAGTGTTTTCGGTGCAGTGGACGACAACCATGCAGCGTGAGATCCCAGCCCATGTGCTTTCACGCGTCAGCGCTTACGACTGGTTCGGATCGCTGGTGTTCTTGCCCTTGGGAATGGCTTTAGTTGGACCAGTTGCCTCGAGGATCGGCATCACGACGACTCTCGTTGGATGCGGCGGAATCATGATTCTCCTGATACTCGCCACGTTGCTAGTGCCTTCGGTCATTCGACTTACCGCTCCCGTTCAAAGCAATGAGAAAGGCTTGATCGAGCAGCCTTCGTGAGCAGCGCGCTCGTTAGGACAAAGTGGCCCAACAGAATGTCATTTGCGATGAGAAGTAATTCAGTGGCGATTCGCTGATCTCCACTCTTGGAGCCTCCAGTCGGAGATTGTGCACGTCGGCTCTCCGACTCAATAAGTTCGCTGTCAGCGTGTGGGCGTGGCTTTTTAAGATAAGCGTCCCATCGACATCAACAAACTTCATGTTCACTCAGGAATCCAGTACGCGACCGGCGGCAGACCTCGCTCAGCTCTAGCTCGAGTTAAGAGTTGCGCTACGAAGGCCGCCTTCGCCGCGACATATACATCCATGTTCCCCTCTGCCGCCAACATATTTGAGGTTTTCAAAGCGGCGTACTCGTCTCGAGCTTGGCGATCTTCTCGAAGCAGATCTCGCAACAAAAGATGATCAAGATGAGCCCGGTTGTTCTCGACGACAACGTAGAGATGGTGTTCCGGCAAATCTGACTCGCCAACGAAGCTAAAGGCCTCGCGTCCTCCAACTCCAAGATCACCTCGCCATCGGTATCCGGCCAACTCCAGGCGATGGATTAAGATCGCCACTTGGGTTTCTCGCGATGCCACGATGTCTACGTCAATAACTGGCTTTCCACCTAAGCCGGGAACCGCAGTAGAACCGACGTGATCGATGCGAATAGCTACCTCATCAACGTGGGGCCACAGCGCCTTAGAAATGTGGTTGAAGGCAATTGGCCACATTTCGTCGTACGGCACTACGACTATTGATTGGGTCACAGCTACGGCCCAGATGTCAAACGATCCTTCCATCCATAGACCGACGACTGATTGCTTTGCAGACACCGACCACCGCTCATGAGGTTCCGCGACAACAGCTTGTTGAGTTCGAAGTATGAACGGAGAGAGGTGGTCCGCCTCCACAGTGCATGAACCCGTGGTAATTGCAAAGAGTTGCCGCAGTCCAGACGCCGTTGGACTGTACTGAGATCCTTCATCGAGAAAGAGAACTCCGGCCTGGTCAAGAGTCGCGTTGCCAATAAGTTGGCCAAGCTTTGATTGCGTTTGGCCCTTCGCTACCGTCATCGCGATGTCCGTATCGAATCGGAATACTTCCATTCGATTAGTTTGCCTCACGGGAGACCAGGTGCGCGGAAGAATCCACTGCTTGACAATGAATTGCGAGTCTCCAGTGCATGGTGGCATTCCTGTCGGGTCGGGTCTTCGACACCATTAGGTCTGCTAGCAGCGTGAAGCCCGACCTCTTCAAGTGAGGATCTTGACCCATGCAGCGGATTGGTCAAGAAGTTTCATGCCAATAACGTTGTTAAGGGCAATCATTGCAGCATTGTCTGCTGCGTTCATCGTCACTACTCGTCGCGCTGTTGGACGCGACTCTTCCAGGCGGGTGATGTTCGCCAGTTTTAGTCGGAGACCTAATCCGTGTCTGCGATGATCTGGCCGGACCAGGGTTACACCCTGATAACACTCGACGTCGTCAGTCGTTGGAACGTCGATGACCGTGTAACCAACTAACTCACCTGATGTCTTGTGCACGACGCCGGCGCCAACGTGAGTCTCTCCAATCTTTCGGTGCCGTTCCTCTTCGTCTCGAATTCGAGTCCGGTCATATCGTTGGTGAACAGGAGGGAGGTTCCCAGAGGGAGCCTCTTGGAGGAACGTCTCCCGCAATGTCGCCATCCCATCGACGATTTCGTCTGGACACGCATCTTCCCAAAGCACAAGGTCGTAGTTAGGGTCCAACTGAAGCGCCAAATTTGCACGGCGTAGGTGTTCTTGGTCAAGTGGGACACTGTGAACCCGAGCTTCGGAGTGCTGCCCGAGTTCGTAGCCGTGGCGAGCAGCGAAAACGGCGCCCGCGGTATCCGCGAGAGCAGAGTTTGAAAACCAGTGGCGCAAGATTGCTATTGAGCGCTCTCGTTCTACGGTTCGCTGCTCCACCGCACCAAGAAGTATTGTGCCATAGCCTTTACCGCGAGCACCAGGATGGATCGTCAAGAAGCCACTCATAACCTGGGGAGCATCATTTTCGGAGAACTTCATTCTTGCAACGCCGCGCGGCGTTCCGTCCGCGTAGAGCAAGTAGTACTCGACGATATTTTCGCCAGTTTCAGCAAGACCCTCTGCGGCAATTTCACCTGCAGGAAACGGACAGGGGCGGACGCCCACATCTACTTGCCAAGCAGCCTGAACCATCGAGTTATATGTGGCTATAGCCTTTTCATCGCTCGGATCTACCCGCTCCACGCTCATCTAACCGATTCTCTCCTATAGACGACGCGAAAAGGGTATCCCACTCCTCCGGACTGATTCGGATCCCTCAGATGACCTCTCCGCGGATTAACTCCTCCGCCAGATTGTCCTTCGCTGTCGCGGCGGGTTTCCGATACCAATCAAGCTTCAGGCAGCTCGAGTCGCCAATGCAGGGTTGCCGAACTGATGCGTGGGGTCGCCAACACAGTCAGACTTCGAATACTGAACCTTTATTAGACCGAACTCGGTCTGTGGGCGAGGATCGTGAACGACAGTGGAATCCGGGGGCGACCTTCAGGTACGACGAACAAGCCCGACGTCGTCTCCTCCAGCCAGGGGAACTGACGAAAGAACGTCCAGTCGTGCTCGGTCAGCGAATCAAGCACGAGACCGTGTCCAAGTAATGCCGCGACCATCTCGCCAATGGAATGGTTCCACTCGTAGGTTCTAATGGCGCTGAGTTCTTCGCCG